>NZ_JAUQXO010000011.1:0-17361 GCF_030834625.1 Geobacter sp. | reverse complement strand
ATACTGCGGTACATGCCTGAAAAGAGGAATACCAGCGGTTTCACAAGCAGGACGACCAGCAGGCCGTCCTTGATGAGTTCATGGTATGAGGCAGGAAAGGTGAAGTCAAAGCGGAGGAGGAAGGCAAGCAGGAACGCGGCCGCGATGAAAGATATATCGAGGGCGAATACCATCAGACGGCGTTGGGTGAGCATAAAGGTGAATGGTTTGATCATGATTGCCGGTTGCCCCTTCACTGGATGCAATCTAAACACTTAATGGGAAACGCCATCCCTGCGTAACACCTTGATTCCAGTCAAGATAAGTATTTTCAAATCGAAGAGAATTGAGTGTTTTTTCAAATAATAGGCATCATACTCAACCTTCACGGGTATGGGCAATTCATCGCGCCCATTAATCTGCGCCCATCCGGTAAGACCAGGGGTAAGGTGGTGAATCCCTTTCTCAGTCCGCAAAGCAACGAGGTCGTCCTGATTGAACAATGCCGGCCGTGGCCCCACGAAACTCATGTCTCCCTTCAGAATGCTATACAGTTGTGGTAATTCGTCAAGGCTCGTTTTGCGGAGGAATTTACCGATGGGGGTCAGATAGCAGTCAGGGTCATTAAGAAGATGGGTAGCCACTGCTGGGGTATTGGTGCACATTGTACGGAATTTTGGCATATTAAACACCTTGTTGTTTTTGCCGACGCGGTCGGACCAGTAAAGGACCGGCCCGGGCGAGGTCAGCCGAACCGCAAGGGCCACGAGTGCCAAGAGCGGCACTGTCAGGATGAGCACTAGGAGAGCCAAGGAAAAGTCGAACAGGCGCTTCATGGGTTAATTCTCCTCGTTCCGAGGAACCATTCCGCCGTAGCCCGCAATCCTTCATTCATGGTGAAGGGGGCCACCCAGCCCAAGTCACTGGCCATTCCGGAACCATCAACGACGAGCGACTCGGCAAGACGATCGACAGCGGCACGTTTCCCAGTCACCGCGCCAGCCAGGCGTATAAGTGAAACCGGCATGGGGAAAAGCCGTGCCGGCACGCCGAGAGAAGCCGCTATCTTCCTGATCAGCTCTGGCGTCGAGACATCCTCGCCATCGCTGACGAGATAGGTTTTGCCCCCAGCATGCCGATGAACCGCACAGGCAGCCAGGGCATCCGCCAGATTTCCGACGTACACCAGGCTGCGCTTGTTGGCGATGGATGCCAAGGGGAGCGGTATGCCACGCTGAATCACCTTCATCAGGTTGAGAAAATTCGCCTTGACCCCCGGCCCGTAGACCAAGGTCGGCCTGAGCACGACCACCTCCAGACCGGTCTCGGCCTCTATCCGCCGAAGGAGCGCCTCTGCCTCCAACTTGCTGATGCCATACGGGTCGGTTGGGTTCGCCGGAGAATTCTCCGTATAGGGAGTTGCTGACTCTTCACCATTGACCTTGATCGAGCTGACGAACACCAGTCGCCTGACACCTGAGGCGGCAGCTTCACGAGCCAACCGGCCGGTTCCCTCGGTGTTCACCCTGCGAAATTCAGCCAAAGGATCGGAGGCTCTGTCGTCCATGACATGAACGCGAGCTGCAAGATGGATAATCGTATCAATATTGGTGAGGGCTTCACTCCAGGAGGTCTCCGGCCCGAGCGGTTCGATCACCACCGGCTCCACACCGGGATAGAGGGCGGAAGCGGGCTCCGAAGCGCGCACGGTGCCCCGCACCCGACACCCTCTGCCGAGAAGCAGTGGACAGAGCGTTCGGCCGATGAAGCCGGTGGCACCAGTAACGAGAATTCTCTGCTCGGTCGGGGAATCCATCATCTTCTGTCTCAGATCTCTTTCAGCCATTGTTCAAGCTTGTCGAGCAACAAATCCCTGTCGAAGTTCTTCTTATGATAGGCTCTGCCATTGTCACCAATCTTCTTCCGCTCAGCCTCGGGTGTCGCGTACATCTTGAGTACTGCCTCAGCAAGCGCATCCGCATCGCCCGCCGGACAGCAGAATCCCGAACCGGATTCGGTGATTATGCGTGAAGCTTCTCCCTCAAGGGCGGCAATGATCGGCTTACCACAGGCAAGATAGGACTGAATTTTGGAGGGAACCGTCAAGGCGAAAACAGGTTCCTTCTTCAACGTAACCAGCAATGCGTCCGCATGAGCGAAAAACGCCGGCATGGCTTCTGGCGGATATTTGCCCAGAAAATATACGTTTCTGAGGTTGCGCCGCTGCACTTCCGCTTCTGACCAGGCCCGCATTCTCCCATCGCCAATGATGATCCACTTGATGTCGGAATGATCTTTTACGTTCTCTGCTGCGGCAATAATTGTCTCGAAGTCCTGCGCTGCGCCGATGTTGCCAGCGAACAATATTCTGAAACCTTCAGGCAACGGCGGTAATTCTGACGAGAAAACCGGGAAATCATACAGGTTTTCAGCTGCATTGGGAAAATACCGGATCTTCTCTTCAGACCCACCCTGCTGCGCGACAGGGCCGCAAAAGGCCTTGGCCTGGACGAGAATCAGGTCGCAATGCCGGTAGATGAATTCTACGATGTGTCCTACCATGGACACGATCGCTTTTGATCTGACAGCCCCGGTAGCAATCAGGCTTTCTGGCCACAAATCCTGGACCCAGAACAGCATCGGAGCCTTTTTCAGTTTTTTGAGGAATACAGCGGGGATTCCCACGGTAATTGGAGACGGTTCAAAGACAAATATGCGGTCATATGCCTCCCTGCAGAGCAAGGGGCCCAAAACAGTAGCCATCACGGCAAATGACAGATAGTTGAGAATCAGCCGGAAGCTGCCTCCCGTGCCTCTGGGAATCAGGGGGACCCTCAGTATACGAACACCACAATAGTCCTCGCGTTTATTGAAGAAACCGTACCCGTCGAACAACTCTCCGCCCGGATAATTGGGTATGCCGGTCAACACCGTTACCTGATGCCCTCGCCCCAACAACCCAAGCGCAAGGTCATTTATCCGAAAACTCTCTGGCCAGAAATATTGGGTAACGATTAGTATGCGCATCTACAGGGATTTCTTCCAGACATTCCGGTTTACATAATCGGTATAGCTGAGAATGATGCGCAACACCTTGTGAGAAACATTGTCAACATCATAATCACCGACGATTTTGAAACGATCCGGTGCCGCTGCATGTTGTGAGGTAACCACCTCGATTGCCGTGAGTACCGCTTCCTCCTCCAGCCCGCACATGATAAGCGTCCCCTCATCCATCCCTTCGGGGCGTTCATGCGCCTGACGGATGGTCACGGCAGGAAATGAGAGAATCGATGACTCTTCGGTTATGGTGCCGCTGTCGGAAACCACACAGAAGGCATTCATCTGGAGCTTGACGTAGTCGGGAAAGCCGAGAGGCTTCAGGAACCTGACCCTGCTGTCCATATCGGCGGTTTCTTTTTCTTCGAGTCTCTTTCTTGTGCGTGGATGGGTGGATACAATCACCGGCTTCCCGTAGCGCAAGGCGATTGCGGAAAGCGATTCGAGCAAATTAACAAAATTTTCTTCGCTGTCCACATTTTCCTCTCGATGGGCACTTACCAGAAAGTATCCCTTTTCCTGGAGCTGCAACCGCGTCAACACGTCGGAGGCATCTATCTGCTCCCGATGATTCCTGAGCACCTCCTTCATGGGTGAACCTGTCTTGATTACCGTTTCCGGCCTCAGGCCCTCGGCCAGCAGATAGCGGCGAGCGTGCTCCGTATATGTCATGTTGATATCGCTGATGTGATCGACAATCTTGCGGTTGATCTCTTCCGGGACCCGCAGGTCGAAACACCGGTTGCCAGCTTCCATGTGAAAGATGGGTATCTTGCGTCTCTTGGCGGCAATGGCTGCAAGGCAGCTATTGGTATCTCCGAGGAGGAGAAGAGCATCCGGCTGCTCCTTTTCGAATATGTCATCGGCTCGTGCGACTACATTTCCGATGGTATGAGCCACCTTGCAGCCAGCCACCTCCAGAAAATAATCGGGCCGCCTGATGCCGAGCTCGCTGAAGAATATTCCATTCAGCTCGAAATCGTAGTTCTGACCGGTATGTACCAGCACATGAGTAACATGACGATCGAGCTCTTGGATGATCCGGCTCAATTTGATGATCTCGGGTCGGGTACCGACAATGGTCATGACTTTCAAAGGCATGGCGCCTCCACCTTGGTTTTGGGATTGGTATTACAACCTGTACCACGACCGGTGGGCCAGGTAATCGTTGTGCATTTCGTCGATGAGATCGGACCAGCTTGGTGGAACATAGCCGGTTTTTTCCATGAACAGGGACGAATCCAGGGAACGATCAAGAACAAAATCGCTGAATGGCTCGATGTCGATCTTCTTCCCGTATTTCTGTGCAACTTTTTTGAGCAATTCATATTTTGAGATTATGTCAGAGGAAACGTGATACGTTCCTGAAAGACTTTCATTCGGAAGAACGTAGTCGGATATGATCCTAGCGAGCTCGATGGTTGGAAAACCTGAATAGAGCGCCTTTGTATAGCCCCGCGTATGGCCTTCCTGGGAAAGAAACCAGTCAATCAGACCGTATCCCCCCTTCAGCTCATGACCGATAATGGAAGTACGTAAGGTAACGCAATGGGGATATGTCACTTCCCCCAGATATTTGGTGCGTCCGTAAAGGTCGTCGGCATTGGCATGGTCGTTTTCGCTGTAATTCCCCTTTTTTCCGTCAAACACGCAATCGGTGCTGATGTGGATCATACGGGCGCCGGCTGTTCTGCTGACCAGGGAAATGCGGTGGGGCAACTGTGCATTCACGGTAATCGCAGAAAGGGGATCGCTGGAGATCGGCAACTGCTTGATGAGCCCGATGCAATTGATCACTATATCAGGTTGAATGGAAGCAAGCGCACGGATGACCGAATCGAAGTTATCCGCGTCGACCGGATCCTTCTTGAATCGCCGAATGAACTCCGGAGGAAAAATTCGTGACAGACCCGCAGGATCCCGTGCGGTTCCATAAACTTCATACTGGTTCTTGCTATAGAAGTAACGTAACAGCACATGTCCCAGCATACCTGTGGCGCCGAGAATCAAAATCCTCTTTTTCATGGTTCCCCCTGAGTTCAATATGCCGCCCCACCGATCCCGTTCAATTCATGCTGAATGAACTGGAGGGCCAGCAGTTTCTCCTTGACTTCCGAGACGGTGAGCCGCTGTGTGTTGTGTGAATTGTAATCCTCCAACAATGAAATCTGCTCCTGCCCTTCTGTGAAATACTTCCCGTAGTTAAGATCACGATCATCGGGAATTATGCGGTAGTACCCACCGAGATCCTCCGCTTTGGCCAGTTCCTCGCGTGTAAGAAGAGTCTCGTACAGTTTCTCACCATGACGTGTGCCGATGATCCGAACCTCGTTATCCGCATTGAACAACTCCCTGATCGCAAGTGCAAGATCGAGAATGGTCGAGGCGGGCCCTTTTTGTACGAAAATATCTCCCTGGCAGGCATTGTTGAAGGCATACAGAACGAGATCCACAGCATCGTCCAGGGACATGAGAAAACGGGTCATATTGGGGTCTGTGACCGTCAGGGGTTTCCCCTCCTTGATCTGCTTGACGAACAGCGGGATGACCGAACCGCGCGACGCCATGACATTGCCATAGCGGGTGCCGGAGAAGACCGTGCTGTCGCTCTGCGTCATACGGGCTTTGGCAACCATCACTTTTTCCATCATCGCCTTCGAGATCCCCATTGCGTTGATGGGGTAGACCGCCTTGTCGGTGCTGAGTGTGATCACCTTCTTCACGCCGCAGGCAAGGGCCGCGTTCAGCACGTTCTCTGTTCCTAGGATGTTGGTGCGGACCGCCTCCATCGGGTAGAACTCGCACGAAGGGACCTGCTTCAGTGCCGCCGCATGGAAGACGAAGTCGACCCCTTGGAGGGCGCTCAGGACGCTGTCGTAGTTCCTAACGTCCCCTATGTAGAACTTGACCTTGCTGTTGTTCAGGTCGATCCGCATGTCCTCCTGCTTCTTCTCGTCACGACTAAAAACGCGGATTTCCTTGATGCCGGTATGGAGGAATCGACGCAAGACGGCGTTGCCAAAGGAACCGGTCCCGCCGGTGATCAAAAGGGTCTTGTTGTCGAACACGATGGGCCTCACTTCGTATTGTTATTATTCCGGGCCAGGTCCCTAAGCGCCTGCCACGTCAGGGACGCTGTTGTTTGCCAGTTGTACAGTTCAGCACGTTGTGCCGCCAGTTTGCCGAGACGGTCCAGTTCTTCCGGATTATCCAGGATGGTCATCAGTTGTGCCGCAAAATCATCAGGAGAACCGGGGTCGAAGTAGACAGCGGCATCCCCGCCGAACTCCGGCATAGGCTGCGCATTGGATACCAATAACGGCCGCCCTGCTCCCAGGGCCTCCAGCAGGATATTGGGACAGTTCTCGCATGTGGAGGCAAAGATGGTGACTTTTGCATGGGCATATACCCCGGGCAACTCTTGGTATGGAACGTTCCCCACCACAATCACCTCGTCCCGCAACCTGAGGAGGTCTATTTCCCGGAGAACCTTCTCGGCATATGGCCCGGTGTGCCCCGCCAATATCAGTTTCTCCGGGGTTTCCCGGCGGGATTTCAACCGTTGGTAGCCGCGCACGACCTCCAGCTGATTCTTATATACATCAAAAATCGATACGTAGAGCAGGTAGTCTCCCCGCGGCAGCCAGGAAGGCCTCGCCGGCACGTTGTGCCATACACGAAAATCATCATTAATGCCATGGGGAATCGTAATTGCCCGTGCTATCGGCCTGGTCACCCGCTCTTCGATGACGGTCCTGGCGAACTCGGAAATGAAGATCACCATGTCGGCATTCATCATGCTGGATAGCATCGCCCGCTCCAGTAGCCAGTTTCTTACCCGCGTCAAGCCCGGCTTATATTGCTTGCGGACCGCCATGTCAAATGGAATCATGTTCCGGAACATGGTGACGGTTCGGCAGCACCCGGGAGGACGGGTGTTTATCAGCCCACCTGGGCAAAAAAGTACGTCTGCCCGCAATTTCTCCAGTGTCCTGGGAAGGATGTACTTTTCCCACAGCGCCCGCATGAGCGGGTTGGTGGTGGGCCACTCCACACTGGTCCGAATCACCGCCGGATGCTCGGGCAGCTTCAGCGAATCCGGGGCAAGAACGAAAATCGACATGCCGAGTTCATCGTCCAGATGCCGAAGGAGATTTATCAGGTATGTCTGCCCTCCACCACGTCGGGCGGAAAAGCCGTTGATCACGATATTCATTCAAGAGAACCTACAGTTATTTTTTGGAATCCCTATGCCGCCGCGTCGGACCCGTAGGCGTCGAAAAAGTTCAGAAACATGAGTATGGCCCACAATAACGGGTGAACGTTACGCCTGCCCAGGCTGTGCATTTCCCAGAGGGCCAGAACAACGTCCTGATCCAGAGGCAGCTTCGAGAAGAGCCCCTTATCGTGAAGCCGCTCTTCCGCCCACGACCTGAGAGGTCCCCGCAGCCACAAGTCGATGGGTACGCCGAATCCCTGCTTCGGTCTGTCAAGGATCTGCCGCGGCACGTAGCGGTACGCCAGTTTTCGCAGCAGGTACTTGCTTGTGCCCCCTCTCAGCTTCCATTCAAGGGGCAGCTTCATTGCCCACTCGACCAGGTCCTGATCCAGCAGTGGATCCCTGGACTCTAGCGAGAACAACATGCTTGCCACGTCCACCTTCTGAAGATAATCATCGGGAAGCGTGTAGAGCGCATCCAGCCGCATCCCCTGCTCACCCGGGTGCAAGTCTGCGGGAAAAGCTGCCGATGCCTCGGAAAACATCTGCCGCATACTTTTCGTTCGGTCAACCACGTCCCGGTGCAGTACGTGGCCAAAGTCCTTGGCTATGCTTCTGGAAAAGGCAAAAGCGGACGAAGCATCAGGCTCCCGAAGGGCCCGGGACAAAAGCCTGAAACGATGTTGCGGCAAGGTTCCCACCAGCGAGGCGACGCCGGCACGGACAAACCCGGGAAGCCGGAAAAAATGGCGTAACTTTTCCGCTATCTGGTAGTAGTGGTATCCGCCGAACAATTCGTCGCCGCCGTCTCCAGAGAGGCTTACGGTGACATGCTTGCGGGCCAACCGGGACACGGCCATGACAGGGAATGCCGAACTGTCGAAAAAAGGCTCATCATACTCTTTTTGAAAATCGGGCAGGAGTCCAACCAAGTCGTCCACTCGCAGTGTCTCGCAATGGTGATCGGTGCCCAGATACTCGGCGACATTTTGAGCGTGACGGCTTTCGTCGTAATCCTTTTCGTAAAAACCGATGGTGAAGGTTTTGACCCGATGCGAAAGCACTCGCGTCATTATTCCCGCCACCAATGAACTGTCTATTCCACCGGAAAGAAAGGCTCCCAACGGTACGTCACTGATCAGGCGGGATTGCACCGACCGGCATACCAGCTGGTCTAGCTCATCCAGCAGTTCCTCTTCTGGCCTGTCATTCCAGGATGTCTCCGGTTTGATGGAGCGGAAATCCCAGTACCGCTCCAGGCGCACCCCTTTTTGGTCCACCAGCAGGTAATGGGCTGGAGGCAGCTTGCGGACCGCTTTCTGAATGGCATAAGGAGCTGGTACATATCCCGACTCCAGGTAAAGGCGCAGAGCTTCTTCATCGATATCCCTCCTGAGGTTGGCAAGCCCGAAAAGCGCCCGGGGCCGTGAAGCGAAGGAGAAGTATGCGGCAGACCCGTGATAGTAGAAGGGCTTCACCCCCATACGGTCGCGAGCCGCAAAAAGAACCTTCTCCCATCTGTCCCAGATGGCAAAGGCGAACATGCCATGAAAGCGGGAGACGCAGTCATGCCCCCATTTTGCATAGGCCGCGAGGACAACCTCGGTATCGCTGGAACTGCTCCAGGTATCAACCGTTCCGGCCAGTTCCCGACGGAGCGCAAGAAAATTGTAGATCTCCCCGTTAAAAACGATGACATGGCGCCCATCCGGTGACACCATCGGCTGATGGCCCGCCTGCGTCACATCCAGAATCGCAAGCCGCCGGTGGCCCAGTCCCACGCCCCCTTCGGTCCAGACCCCGGAGTCATCCGGCCCCCGTTTCGAGAGCATTTCGGCAGCGGCACCTACCACTGCCGCATCGGTTTTTCCGTCATCAAAACGTATTATGCCGGCTATTCCGCACAAATAATTTCACCCATTTTCAGAAATCCGCATCACCGACGGCCCGGAACTCTTCTCCAAAGTCCGCGCCCGGGGCCGCGCACATGTTTTCAGTTCTTCCATCACAAGCAGCAGTATCTTCAGGCCAACGTACATGATCATGGCGGTAATGATGCTTTTGTAATAGGCAAAGGTCTGGTACAGCGCACCGCGCAGCCAGACGCTGAGAAAGGCAAAGAGAAGGAAGTACCGCCACAGACTCTGCCGGAACAAGGCCTGCCAGAAGAATCTGGAAATCACAAATGAGATTACAAATGGCACGATCAATGCGCCGAGGATGCCGAAGTTCAAGTAGCCTTCCGCAAGTTCGAAAACCCCCCCGCCGGTAATGAGTCCGTGATTTTCAAAGAGCAGCGCCAGGTCCTCCGGGCGGTCCGGATAGAGGAATTTCGGTGGTGTCCTCAGAATGAAATCGAGATAGCTCTCCCCGTAGGAGAAACCGATGAAATTGTTTTGGATCATGTAGATGGTGTTGGAGAAGGTGGTCGATATGGCGCTGATGAAGTCCAGGTCGTACATATCCGACTCCAGTGCCCGATCCTTCATATAGGTGAAAAGGACGAACACGTCCTTGAAACTCAAGTTGCTCATGGCACTCATTCGCAGCCTGCCAAAGGTCAGCCCGAACCAGAAAACGAAGACGCAGACTGCAAAGGTCTTTTTGGAGATCACCGGCAACTTCCGGTCAGCGATGAAATAGACGATGTAACAGCCCAAGATCGGCGTAATGACGTCCTGCCGCGCGCCGCGCAGGAGAATCCCCCAGATGAGATAATACCCCGCCACGACCGTCAGCAGCACCAGCTTCACCTTGCTCTTGTCCCTCTTGATGCTCAAGAGGGCTGTCATCATCATGATTGCACCGATGGCATTGTAGTTCCCTAGTCCCAGGAAGGTTTTCTCGTAGTCGAGAGAATACGCTTCGCTGGTTATGAGCTGTCCCTGGCTCGCGAACTGAAAGCCTATCATGGCAACGAGCAGCAGTGAAACCCAGAACAAGACGTCGTAACCTTTCTTTTCCAACTCTGCAGAGGCGGTGGCCTGATCGTAGTGAAGGAACAACCTCCCGCACCGGAGGCCAACCTCGTTGGCCAGCAGGGCCATGCTCGTCAGAGCATACATGATGATGACGACGGAGAAATCCTGGCTGCGCGGTTCCCAAGCCGAAAAAAGGGCGTTGGGTCCGGCGAAAACCTTGACGGCCATGGGGAAATAACCGATGACAGCAAGGAAAAAGGTCCGCGACAGAAACAGAATGTTACGGAACTTGTCGAACATATTCCAGCACAGCACCAGGCCCGAAAAGAGGAACAGCGGCAGGTAGGCATCGGCGAAGAAGCCGGGATCGTACAGGCAGAGAAGCCCCAGAAAGGCGTTGAAGAGATTGAATATGAGCAGATAAAGGGTGGGAAGCTTTATTGCCATTATACCCGGAGTGGGTGATATCACGGAAGGGGCTCCGTCATCACCTGCTCCAACCGCTTCGTCAGGTGTTCATAGGTAAGGCATTTGAGGTACTGTTTATCGTATCGCCATTCGGCGGCCCCATTTTCCCAGGCCCGGTAGCGCTCCAGGATGAACTCCGAGAGCTCCCGCAACTCATTGCGGTCATTGTAAGCGATGATGCCGGCGTTAAGATCGGCGTACAGCTTCTCCAACTCCTCGTCCCTCTCCCCGTCGATAATGCATAGGATCGGTTTTTCTGCGGCAAGATACTCGAAGAACTTGGCGGTCAGCCATCCCTTTTCCTTGCTGTTGGCCCAGGTCAGCATCAGGTTCAGCGATGCTTTTTTCTGCAGTGCCATGGCCTCATCCCTGCCGATTTCGCCGAAGTTTTCGACATTTCCCATCAGGCCGAACTTTTCGGCGCACCGATTCCAGTGGTCGCCGTCCTTTCCTGCATAGGCAATTGCGAAATCGCCGCCGATGGCTCCTTCACCGGCAAGGGACGCCAAAGCTTCGAACAGGAGAGAGGGATCCCTTTTGCCGTCATACAGAATACCGGTATAGGCGATGCGGAACTTTCCATCTCCCGGCAGCTCCGTTGTCGGAAGGTCGGAAAAGAGGTCATCGGTATTTTCGATCGGAATACCGTTTTTGATCACTACCACCTTCTCATTGTACTTCTGAAACGAATCCTTTAGTCCTTGCGACACCGTTACCACGAAGTCTGCCCTGCCGAGGACCAGCCGGTTGAACCATGTCTGCAGGCGCGGCAAGAAAATATCGTCCTCGGTCTCCCCAGGAAGCAGATCCCGAAAATCGGCGATCCATCTCACCTGCGGATGCCTGATCTTGAGGAGCCAGGCCGCCAGATGATTGGCAAAGGGGCTGTACGTGGAATAGATACATTCGATGCCCTCTCTCTTGATGTACCCGGAGCCTGTGATAAAGATCCAGAAGCTGTAGAGGAAGCCCCCCTCATGAATGAGGCTGAACGGTAGCGAGCGCAGAAGCTTGTGGTAGAACTTCAGAAAAAGGGATGCAGGAGCAGCATATTCCGGTCCGGCTCCCCCTGGGGCACGGGTTGCAGGAGATATTCTCCGCCCTCTCCCCAACCAATTTTTGACTAGGTGCTTCACCCTGACCAGATCGAAAGTCGGAACCGGGATGACGTTTGCCGTGGCAAGCTTGCCGTAGTAATTATCGCTGCCGAGGAAGTCGCGGTTGGAGGTGGTATAGATGTATGGCGTCCACCCGAAGCTGGATAGATTTTTGACGAAAAAATAGGTTCGCAGACAACCGATCGCTTTTATGGGCGGATAGTAGTAACTGACTACCAAGAGGGATTTTTTCTTTTCAACCATCGTGTGCACATCCTGATACTGATAAGAGAAGACGGAAGGGCGGCAGGGCCTTCTCGCTTCCACCTCTCCCTTACGCCTTGGCTGTCTCGAAACCCTTCCTAAAAAACCTGATGATGCTCAGCAGTTTCTGGTACCGGTGCCAATCAGTCGGATAATCCAGATGCGACTTGGGCGGCTCCTGCATTATCCGGTCGAATTCTTCCATGGTGAAACCCAGCTTCTTCACCACATATTCCTTGTCCTGCGCCAGTTCTCCCGGCGGATAGATCTCATTCTCCAGTTCGGTCAGCGCCTCCTCACGGGACATCTGCCCAGAGCAGATCAGGTTGGAGAGATGGGCCTTCCTCTTGTCTATGCCGAATTTAGTCGGCAGAACATACGCTTGGTAGAATTTGGTGAAGACGGATTCGTAGTGCTTGCCGCCATAATATTTCCACCCCAGCTCCCGTTCCAGCGTTTCCATCGCCTGCTGCTTGTCGTACTGAAGATAATTCAGGATATATACGGGCTGGATGATGTTGGTGACCTGGAAGAACAGCCGCTTCCACGGCCCCATGGTCGGGAAACTCCGGATTTTCAACTTGCCGTACCGCTTCTGGATGGCCCGGATATTCTTGAGATCGAATTTCCAGTAGTTCCAGTCCTTGCCCATGACCGACTCGGTAACGATATTGTGCCCTTCCAGGGAGTATTTGATGCCGTGCTGGCGGGCAACCTTGTATAGTGAGGTAAAGATGGCGTTGTCGGTTAGCAGTTCGATATCCACGACCGAAGCCATGAAGAAGGAGCGCTGCAGGTCCTTGAATTCCTCCCAATCGATGACGTAGGTTTGGAGATCGAAACCCAGCTTGTTGACGATGTTTTCAATGTTCTTCACCGAAACTTCGGAATTCCATCCGTTGTCGAAGTGAACGGCCAAGGGTCGCAGGTCGAATTTCTTTGCCTGGTACGCCAGATAGGAGCTGTCCACACCGCCGCTCAAGCCTATGATGCAGTCGTACTCTTTGCCCTTGCCATGATCCTTGATCCTATCAATCAATTCAGTCAGCTTCTGCTGTGCCACATCGGGTGGAAGAAGGTTTTTTCGGGCTAATACCTCGTAGTTTTTACAGTGGTTGCAGACACCGGGCTCATCAAAGGAGATCCCAGTATCGGAGGTGTCCATAACGCATCTGGTACATCTGCGATATTCAGTCGTCATAGGGTTTCCTTCATTAAAAACAGCTCTCAAGGCGCGCCCTGTCGGGATAGCTTATGAGTACGGCCCGATGCTTGCCCTGGAACACGAACATGCTGCCGGCCGCAAGAGCGCTTGCTCCGCCCTCTTTCACCGCCGGGCCAAAGTGGTCCAGAGTGCCGGCCCCACCGCAGGCGATCACGGGGATTCCCACGGCGCCAGTCACCCTTTTTATCAGCGAAACGTCATAACCGGTCATCTGGCCGTCTCTGTCGATTGAGTTCAGCAGCAGTTCCCCGGCCCCCATTTTCTCAAGTTCCTGCGCATAGATGGCCGGATCAAGCTTGGTGTTGCTGGTACCGCTTCTGGTGAAGACCTCGTACTTGCCGAAAAGACTTTTTTTTACGTCGACGGAAACTACCACACTCTGGCTGCCGACGCTATCGGCAAGTCGGGCTACCAGGGAAGGATTTTCCACCGCAGCGGTATTGACGATGATTTTTTCCACACCAAGGGCGAGAGTCCTCTTTGCCTCTTCCAGGGAATTGATTCCTCCCCCATATCCCAGGGGCATGAAACATTCACTGGCTACTTCCTCAATGATCTTGAAATTCGGTCCACGTCTCTCGCTGGTGGCGGTGATGTCCAGGAGAACCAGCTCGTCCACTTCCTTCTCGTTGAAGATCTTGATGGCGTTTATAGGATCTCCGACGTACTTGGGATCCTTGAACTTCATAGTCTTCACCAGGCCCTGACCTCTAAGCAGAAGAGTGGGAATTATCCTCGTTCGCAACACGTTACACAGCCTCCGCGAAATTACGCAATAACCGCATGCCGAACTTGTGGCTCTTCTCCGGATGAAACTGAACCCCTATTATGTTTCGGCAGGCAAAGGCGGCGGTAAAAGGATGCCCGTATTCAGCCACCAAAAGGACATCCTGATCGTTGTTGCAGCGCACATAGTAGGAATGCACGAAATAGAACCGTTCTTCCTTCTCCGCCCCCGTCAGCAGCGGAGACTCCTTGACGCCCCGTACCACGTTCCATCCCATGTGCGGAACTTTCAGGCCCGTTTCCACCGGGGGGGAAAACCTGACGGTTTCGGCATCGACCCAACCCAGACCGGGAAGACTGCCCTCATCGCTTCTTTTTGTCATAAGCTGCATACCCAGACAGATCCCAAGTATCGGCACCCCGCTGTCGATCACCCGCTCACGAAGCACCGGCTGCAGACCCGTGCGGTGCAGATTATCCATACCCGCATCGAAGGAGCCAACTCCCGGCAGGATAATTTTGTCCGCGGCCCTTACCAGGTCGTGATCAGCCGTCACGATGGAGTCCGCTCCGATCTTCTTCAGCATGTTGCGGATGGAACCGAGGTTCCCCATTCCATAGTCGACAATGGCGATCATGGCGTCTCTTGCCCAAAAAATTCCCGGATCGCCGCCACAACGCGTCCGGCCTGCTCATCAGCTATATGCTCGCCAATCGGCAGGCTTAGCAGCATGGAATCAGTTTGATTGTAAAAGGCTCCGGCGTCGGGTGCTCCCAGATAGGCATATGCCGCCAGTTTGGGAAGCGCTATGGGATAATGGATGCCGGTCTCGATCCCCTGTTCGGCCAGAAAAGCCTTCAGGGCGTCTCGACGCTGGGTACGTATCACGAAAAGATGATATACTTGGCGAGCCCATGCCTTCCGTTCCGGGAGGATGAGTCCCGAAATCCCCGCCAGATGTTGGAGGTAGTAATCTGCCACCTGAATTCTGCGGGCCGTCCACTCCTCCAGACGGGACAGCTTGACGTTGAGTATGGCGGCCTGCAGGCCGTCCATCCGCGAGTTACGCCCCTCGAACTCATGGTCGTACTTGGCGATGCGGCCGTGATTGGCGATCTTCCGCGCCCGCAGCGCCAACTCCTCATCCTGTGTGGTGATGGCCCCGGCATCGCCATAGGCGCCAAGATTCTTTCCCGGGTAGAAGCTGAAGGCGGCGATATCGCCGATGCCGCCGATCCTGCGTCCCTTGTACTCCGCCCCATGGGCCTGGGCACAATCTTCAATGAGCTTCAGCCCGTTGGCACGACAGATATTCATCAGTGGATCCATGTCGCAGGGGTGCCCGTAGAGATGGACGGCAATGATGGCAGCGGTGTTCCTGCTCAGCTTTGCCGTGACGGCATCAGCGGTCAGTGTGTAGCTTCCCGGATCCACATCGGCGAAGACCACCCGGTGACCGGAGCGGGTCACCGCTTCCGCGGTGGCGATGAAGCTGTTTCCCGGCACGATTATTTCGGAGCCCCCGGGGAGATCGCATGCCTCGATGCCTATCTCAAGGGCGTCCGTGCCATTCCCTACCCCCACGCAATGTGCCACACGATGAAAAGCAGCGAAATCGGCTTCGAATTCCGCCACATGCTTCCCCCCTATGAAGGCCGACTCCTTGATAACGGACGCGATTGCTGCATCCATCTCGTCCTTTACCGTCAGATATTGTGAATACAGATCCAAGAATTTAACGGGCATCGGCATCGACTCCTCGCATCTTGCGGGCGGGGTTTCCCGCGTACACTCCGGGGCTCGTAATGTCCCTGGTCACGACCGACCCTGCCCCGATCACAACATCGTCACAGATGGTTACCGGCAGAACCGTAACGTTGGTCCCGATGGATACCCTGTTGCCGATAACCGTGGATTTCCATAATTCTTTCCGTCCCCGGGCCGGGCCGCCACCAGCAAAAGTATCGTTGATGAACATGGCGCCATGGGAGATAAAACAATCATCTCCGATCGTCACCAGTTCGCAGATGAAGGCGTGCGACTGGATCTTGCAACGATTGCCGATGTGGACCCCTTTCTGAATCTCGACGAAAGGCCCCACAAAAGAACTGTCGCCAATGCTGCACTCGTACATGTTTACTGGCGTCACCACGACGACGCTCTCGCCGAAATTCACATCCCTGATCGCTGATTCCTTTATCACCGGCTCGTGCATCGTCTCCCTCTCATATCACCCGTGCATTGTTATAGATCATCTCGATTGCCTTTATGGACATGATGCCCTCATCACCCTCCACCACATGGTGACGCTCATTCAGAAGCTTCGCCACCACGTTGGTCACCACTTTGTCATGATTGGAACTGGTGCCCTGGTATTTCCCGTACGCATTGGGCTTGTCCACAAAGCAGATATCGTCCTGCAGCGGCATTGCCTTGACGTCCCAGTATTCGATCTTATTGAGATAAGGGCCACCGATCTTGATAGTTCCGTTCTCAGCAATAATGGTTATGCTGCCTTCGTAGTTTTTATTATAGACGCAGGTTGTCCATGTAAGTGCCCCCATAACCCCGGAATCGAAAGTAAGTAGGGCATTACCGCAATCCTCAATATCAATCGCATGATTCTTTGTAGCGATTTCTGCTTTAACATCAACAACATCTCCAAACCACCAGTTAAGGAGATCAATAAAGTGACTCGCTTGAGTATAAAGAGCCCCCCCCTCCAGTTCCTTACTGCCCCTCCAGTTCGAATCGGCGTAATACCCGTCATGCCGGTTCCATAAAACATGACACTGTACCATGAAGACTCTACCGAGCTTGCCACTGTCAATTGCCTTCTTTGTTAATGCGATCGGAACATTGAACCGGTTTTGCTTGACTACCATCAGGTACACTCCGTTATCGGAGGCAGCCGTCATCATAGCTTCTGCGTCAGCGACAGTAAGTGCCATCGGTTTTTCTACAAGAATGTGCTTGCCGGCCTTTGCAGCCTTTATAGCCATTTCCGCATGGAGACCATGGGGAGTACAAATATTGATAACATTGGCATTTGTTGAGGCAAGGAGTGCGTCATAATCTGCAAAACATTTAACTCCAAGGGAGTATTTCTCATCAAGTTGCTCAGCCTTCATAACGTTGCAATCACATAAAGAGGTGATACTACCACGAGCCTCCGCATCAATCACAGCAGCGTGACGCGAACCTATTGCTCCACAACCTATTATAGCAAATTTTACTGACAATCTCTTAGCCCTCCATTATTATTACCACGGCAATTAAATAGTGCATAAAAAGCCGGTTTGTGATATCGTTCGGGCATGGAAAAGATCGATGCACGAACACTGAATCAAGAAGCGCAGGAGGCCTTGCGGAACCAGATCATAAGGCTGCGCAGGGCTGGT
>NZ_JAUQXO010000064.1:0-43428 GCF_030834625.1 Geobacter sp. | reverse complement strand
CCAGCCCTGCGCAGCCTTATGATCTGGTTCCGCAAGGCCTCCTGCGCTTCTTGATTCAGTGTTCGTGCATCGATCTTTTCCATGCCCGAACGATATCACAAACCGGCTTTTTATGCACTATTTAATTGCCGTGGTAATATTATGGTAGTGGCCGAAAAATGTCAATATTTCTTGCTAATCCAGAGCATTATTGTATAATCTAACGGCAAGTAGAAGTTCTATTGGTGGTTTTAGGTGTTTTTTTCTTTAATGGCAGGTTATTGAGTCGATACTAATGACTCATTCACCTCAACAAAAAGAAAGTGGTACGAATCAATGATTATTAAAGTCGGTAACATTGTAAGTCACACCGGTGGGCTGGGATGGGGCGCCGGCAAGGTTCTGGAAGTAACATCAACCTTGGCGATGATCCAGTTCAGCGACGGAAAAAGCAGGAAAATTGCCGCATCTCACTACAGTACGTTGGAGCCAGCCGCCCCGGGCTCGTATTTGCCCCCCGTTGTGGCTCCTGTCGAGGCGAAACCCCCCCGAGCACCCAGGGCAACCAAAAAGAAAAAATAATCGTAAGAGTACTTCAATTAATTCAAAAGGCGGCCAATCGGCCGCCTTTCTTGTTTTCGCACAAATCGGCGATACAGTTTTGCCATGACGGAGAGCCTTACGGGCAGAAAGGGGTGATCACGGATGCTGCAGGTGCCGTTGCCGTTGCCCGAGTGGGCTCGTACAAGCGTGGACAGCTCCCGTGTGTTTACGGGGGATGCCGAGAAAATGGCCTTTACCGTCGGCCTTGCCCGCCGTAACGTGGAGCAGGGGATCGGAGGTCCGTTCGGTGCGGCGATATTCAATCGAGCAAGCGGCGAACTGGTCAGTGTGGGGGTGAACCTCGTGGTTGCCGCCATAAACTCTGTGCTGCATGCCGAAATGGTGGCAATCATGCTGGCCGAAGCGAAGCTTGAAAGCTTTACCCTGGCCGCCCGGGGGAGGTACGAACTCTTCACCTCCTGTGAGCCCTGCGCCATGTGCCTTGGGGGAATTCTCTGGAGTGGGGTGGAGAGGCTGGTGTGCGCTGCTGCCGCCGAAGACGCTCGGGAAATCGGATTCGACGAAGGCCCGGTTTTTCCGGAGTCATACCGCTACCTGGAGCAGCGGGGGATCGAGGTTGTCCGGGGGGTCATGGGGGATGAGGGGCGCGTCGTGCTGGAACTCTACCGGAGTCTCGGGGGTGTCCTGTATAACCGGATGTAGGGCGTTGCTTGGGGGCGGTGGCTGGAAGGGAAGCGTGAGGAAATCTACGCAGAGTCTCTCCATGATATCTTCCGACAGATCGAGTCGGAAAAGGTCCTGAAGAAGTAGGGGGCATTCTCACTCCCGGCCCTGTGCCTCCCGGTGGACGGCCAGGTGTCCCCACGACTGGTTGATTGACATCACCTCCAGGGTATTCACGTTCACGTGGGGGGGAAGCCCCGTCACCCAGGTGACGATGCCGGCAACGTCCGCGGCCGTCAGGGCCTGGGTGTCGGCGTAAACCTGGGCGGCCTTCGCTGCATCCCCCTTGAAGCGGACCATGGAGAATTCGGTTTCAGCCATCCCTGGTGCCAGGCAGGTGACCCGCACCTGTTTCCCCAGGAGGTCGGCCCGCAGGTTCCGGGAAAACTGCTCCACGAACGCCTTGGTGCCGCCGTAGACGTTGCCGCCGGGATAGGGCCAGGCCCCGGCCGTGGAGCCGATGTTGACGATGTGGCCCCGGTTGCGGGCCACCATCCCCGGCAGGATGAAGCGGGTGCAGTAGAGAAGCCCCTTGATGTTCGTGTCGACCATGATGTCCCAGTCGTCAAGGCTCATCTCGTGGGCCGGCTCCAGACCCAGGGCCAGCCCCGCGTTGTTGACAAGAATATCCACCTCCC
Source organism: Geobacter sp. (assembly GCF_030834625.1). Taxonomy (NCBI): domain Bacteria; kingdom Pseudomonadati; phylum Thermodesulfobacteriota; class Desulfuromonadia; order Geobacterales; family Geobacteraceae; genus Geobacter; species Geobacter sp. Next base: position 41,524 of record NZ_JAUQXO010000064.1, on the reverse strand, counting down.
GGAACTCCGCCGGGAGCCTCTCCACCGCCTCCTGCACCGCTTTCCGCCGCCGTACGTCGAGGGCGATGGCATGCACCGCCGTCTGCCGGGCCAGTTCTTTCCGGAGCGCCTGGAGCGGTTCTTCCCTCCGTGCCGCCAGCACCAGCCGATCCCCTTGCGCCGCGTAGAGCCGGGCGCAGGCCGCGCCGAACCCCGCCGACGCCCCAGTGATGAATACCGTTCTGTTCATGATTCCCCTTCCCTTTTTTCGTGAGCCGGAACGCATGAAGGCGGTCAGTTGCCCCCAAACTGGAAATGGAGGCCTGCCGAAAGCTCGAAATTGCTGGTGAGCCCGTCAAGGACAAAGCTGTGGTGAAAGTCACTCCGCAGGGCCAGCCAGTCGGTCAGCGAGTACTTGAGTCCGAATCCATAGCCCAGGTAGAGATGAGTCTGATCGTGTCTCTCCTTTGCATAATCCTCGGTGATGCCACCGAGGCCGGCCGCCACAAAGGGGACCAGCGGGTGTTCGGGCCTGAAGTTGTAGACCATGTCGGCACCGTAGCGGTAGACGGTGGCATAGATGACCGCCGGGTCATAGACCGTTTCCGTATAGGCGAACAGCAGTTCGGTACTGACGTTCCGCGTAATGTTATACCCACCCCGGAGTCCCGCCGTGAAGTCGGTGTCGAGGTGCTTCGCTTGGTGCGAAAAGGCGAGCATGCCATAAAATGGCGTGAGGGTGACGGCCCCTTGCCGGTTTTCTGCCATGGCCGGCGCGGCGCAGGCCGCAAGAATCAGGAAGGAGACTAAGACGTGTGTTTTCATCATGTTCACCTCCGGTTCAGTGTGTGAACATCGTACCCCGTGAGCGCTGTCTGTCAAGGCAGGGGCCGGGCTCTCCATAGCGATACTCCTTGCTGCTCTGTTCCGCTTTCCCCCATAATGGACACCATGCTCCTCATTCACCCCCCCGTTGCCAAACCCAGCGAGCCGCCGGCCGGCATCGCCCGACTCGCCGGGGCGCTCCAGTCCCATGGCCTCCCGTGCCGGGTGCTCGACGCCAACCTGGAAGGACTTCTCTGGCTCATGGAACAGCCGTCGCTTGCGTCCGACACCTGGACCCGCCGGGCCGTGAAGGGGCGGGCCGGCCACCTGGCCGCGCTGCGGGACCTGCAGACCTACCGCTCCCCTGACCGCTACGGCCGGGCGGTCAGGGACCTGAACCGCCTCCTGGCCGTGGCGGGGAAAGAGAAGGGCGCCACGGTGGGGCTTGCGGACTATCAGCAGGTGCACCTCTTGCCGGTCTCCAGCGCCGACCTGCTCCGGGCGGCGGAGGAGCCGGAGCGAAACCCCTTCCATCCCTGGTTCAGCAGGCGTCTTCCCGAAGTGCTGGAGGGCGTTCGGGTCGTGGGCCTTTCCCTCAACTACCTGAGCCAGGCGGTCAGCACCTTTGCCCTGATCGGCTTCATACGGCAGCGGTATCCGGGCCTGACGATGGTGCTCGGCGGCGGACTCGTGACCTCATGGATGCAGCGCCCCGGCTGGCAGAACCCCTTCGGCGGACTTGTGGACCATCTGGTGGCCGGGCCGGGGGAAGAACCCCTCTTTGCCCTCCTCGGCGCTACGGCGAAGCCCCGGCAGCCGGCGTTGCCAGCCTACGATCTCCTGCCGCTTGACGACTACCTATCCCCCGGCCTCATCCTCCCCTACAGCGCCGCCAGCGGCTGCTGGTGGAACCGCTGCTCCTTCTGCCCGGAACGGGCCGAGGGTAACCCGTACCGTCCCGTTCCGGCCTCCCAGGCCCTGACCGAGTTGCGGACCCTGGCTGACCGTTACCGGCCGTCCCTCATTCATCTCCTGGACAACGCCGTCAGTCCTCTCCTCCTGCGCGGTCTTGCGGACACCCCGCCCGGCGCGCCATGGTACGGCTTCGCCCGGATCGACGCAAACCTGGCCGACCCGGATTTCTGTCGGGCCCTGAAGCGCTCGGGGTGCGTCATGCTCAAGCTGGGGCTGGAGTCGGGGGATCAGGGGGTCCTGGACCGGCTCCACAAGGGAATCGACCTGGGAACGGCGGCGCGGGTGCTGGAAAACCTGCGGCTGGCGGGAATCGCCGTCTACGGTTACCTCCTTTTCGGCACCCCGGCCGAGGCGGAGGAGGATGCCCGGCGGACCCTGGAGTTCGTGGTCCGCCACCGGGAGGCCATCACCTTCCTCAACCTGGCGGTCTTCAACATGCCCGCCTTCGGCGACGAAGCGGTTGAACACGGGACCGAACCGTTCTACGGGGGGGACCTCCCCCTCTACACCGGGTTCCGTCACCCCCGGGGATGGGGCCGCAGAGAGGTGCGGCGATTCCTGGACCGGGAGTTCACCCGCCACCCCGCCGTGACGGCAATTCTGCGCCGCGACCCGCCCCTTTTCACTTCCAATCACGCTCCGTTTTTTGCCGGAAGGTGAAACAGGAGGATCCTGTTTCCTTGACGGCGGATATCGATGGGGGTATCGTTGTACAAATCGTCATCGATGGGGAGGGTGAGATGGAGGCCGTAAAGATTTCTCCAAAATTCCAGGTTGTAATCCCGCGCGAAGTCCGGGAGAAGCTTCACCTTACTCCTGGCCAGAAGATGCAGGTTGTCGCCTATGGCAACCGTATCGAGCTGATTCCGGAGAAGGAGATATCCGAGATGCGGGGATTCCTGAAGGGCATAGAGACCTCGGTCGAGCGGGAGCCGGATCGCCTATGAACGTTGTCGACTCATCCGGTTGGCTCGAATTTTTCGCGGACGGACCCAATGCCGGCGAGTTTGCGGTTCCCCTCGCGGACAAGGCGTCGCTCGTCGTGCCTTCCATCACCATTTACGAGGTGTTCAAGGTCGTCTGTCGCCAGCGTGGAGAAGATGCCGCGCTGCAGGCCGCGGCGCTGATGCAGCAGGGAAGAGTCGTTGAGCTTTCGTCGTCCCTGGCGATGGTTGCGGCAAAAACGAGCCTTGAGCTGGCGCTCCCCATGGCGGACAGCATCATCCTTGCCACGGCCCGTCTCCATCATGGGGTCCTCTGGACCCAGGACGAGCATTTCAACGGCTTGTCCGGTGTGCAGTATTTTCCGAAACGTCAGCGGGAGTAACAAACCCATGCCCCACCGCACCCACCCCTTCAGCACCCTGACCCCAGCTTTCATCATGGACGCCGTGGAGAGCCAGGGGTTTGCGTGCGACTGCCGCACCCTGGCCCTGAACAGCTACGAGAACCGGGTCTACCAGGTGGGGGTCGAAGAGGGGGAGCCCCTGGTGGCCAAGTTCTACCGTCCCGGCCGCTGGACCGACGACCAGATCATGGAGGAGCACGATTTCTGCGCCGAGCTGGCCGAGCATGAGCTCCCCGTGGTGGCCCCCTGGCGCAACGCCGACGGCCAAAGCCTTTTCTTCCACAACGGCTTCCGCTTTGCCCTCTACCCCCGCCAGGGGGGGCGGGCCCCGGAGTTCGACAACCTTGACAACCTCCTTATTCTGGGGAGGATGCTGGGGCGGATGCACCGCATCGGCGCCGTAAGCCCCTTCACGCACCGCCCCACCCTCGACAGCCGGAGCTTCGGCCACGAGAGTGTGGCACTGATCCGCGACAGCTTTATCCCCCCCGAGCTTCGGGAGAGCTACACGGCGGTGACCGGCCTGCTCCTGGAGGCCGTTGACGCACTGATCGCTGAGGCAGGGCCGGTCCGCTACCTGCGGACCCACGGCGACTGCCACGCCGGGAACATCCTCTGGCGCGACGAAGCCCCCCACTTCGTGGACTTCGACGACGCCCGCATGGCCCCGGCGGTGCAGGACCTCTGGATGATGCTCTCCGGCGACCGCCCTCGCAAGCTCGCCCAGCTGGGCGCGCTGCTGGAAGGGTACACGGAGTTCAACGATTTCGACCCCCGGGAGTTGCGGCTGATGGAACCCCTGCGGGCCCTGCGGATTCTCCACTACAGCGCCTGGGTCGCCCGCCGCTGGGAAGACCCCATCTTTCCCGCCACCTTTCCCTGGTTCAACACCCCCCGCTACTGGAACGACCACATCATCGAGCTGCGGGAGCAGGTGGCGACCCTGGCGGAGCCCCCCCTGGAGCTCCCCTGAACCATCCCTTTGGGGTGTCGCCTGTTGTGACATCATGGATTGTGTGCTACAAGAAAATATGTCTTGAACTTCCTGATTTGTATACGGAAATGGGGGAGTGAAAATCTGCCGACAAGAGGAAACGTATTGCCATGAAACTACTGGACGGAAAAAAGTGCGCCGAGAGCCTGGTTGCCGACATAGCCAGGAAGGTGGCGGGATATGAAGAGTCAGGCCTCAGGAAACCGCACATGACGGTCATTCTCGTGGGGGAGCACGCCCCCAGCGAGTCCTACGTGAAGTCCAAGATCAGGTCGTGCGAGAGCGCCGGGTTCGAGGGGACGCTCCTGCGGTTCCCGGATACCATCAAGGAGGCGGAGCTCCTGGAGAAGATCCGCGAGATCAACGCCGACCAGACCACCGACGGCCTCATCGTACAGCTGCCCCTTCCCCGGCACATCAACCAGCAGCACATAATCAACGCCATTGACCCCGAGAAGGACATCGACGGGTTCCACCCCACGAACTTCGGCCGCATGACCCTGGGGCAGAAGGCGTTCCGCCCCGCCACCGCCTACGGCATCTGCAAGCTCCTCCAGTTCTACGAGATCCCGGTCTGGGGGAAGCACTGCGTGGTCATCGGCCGGTCGAACATCGTGGGGAAGCCCATCTCCATCATGCTTTCCAACGACTTCGACATCGGCAACGCCACCGTGACCCTGACCCATATCGAGACTCCCCGGGAGCTCCTGCTGGACGAGACGCGCCGGGCCGACATCGTCATCGTGGCCGTCGGCATCCCCGGCTTTGTCACCGAGGACATGGTGAAGGAGGGGGTTGTCGTCATCGATGTGGGTATCAACCGCCTGGAGGATGGCAAGATCGTGGGGGATGTGGACTTCGAGAACGTGAAGAAGAAGTGCTCCTGGATCACCCCGGTTCCCGGCGGCGTCGGCCGGATGACGGTTGCCGCCCTCATGATCAACACCCTCATGGCCTACCAGAACAATTTCGACCTGGTCTGAGAATGCCCGGCGTTGCCCACGCCGGCACTTTTCTGTGACATTTCCCCCGAACGGCGGCCCCTGGCCGCCGTTTTTTTGTAGGGTGCCCCTGCCGGGCCGGTTGCGAACGACGCGAAGGGCGGTAAGGTATAGGGGCACGACATCACGGTCACAGGGTGGTGACCCATGGAATGGTTACGCGGTGTACGATGGTCCGGCGTTCGCTCCTTCCTCGCTTCATTGCTGGTGGCGTTCTCTCTTATGTCCGTCCCTGTGGCGGCCCACACGGAGGAGCAACTCCACGAGCACGGCCGCTCCGGCACGGATGCAGGAGTGGGTGACGCCGCAACGGTTGGCCTCTCCGAACGGCTGGGGGAGAAGATTCCCCTCGACCTCACGTTCCGGGACGAAACCGGCTCGCCGGTCCGCCTGAAAGACCTGGTGACCGTCCCGACCATCATCCTTCCCGTCTACTACAGCTGCACCAACGTTTGCAATTTCCTCCAGGGGGGGCTGGCCAGTGTCCTGCCGGAGGTTCGCCGGAAGCCGGGAGAGGAGTACCGGGTCATCTCGGTCAGCTTCGACGAAACCGAAACGCCGGCGCTGGCCGGCCGGTACAAGCGGACCTACCTGAACTCCATGAACGCTCCTTTCCCGGAGGACGGGTGGCGCTTTCTGACCGGAGAGCCTGAAAACATCCGCCGGCTGACCGATGCGGCCGGGTTCCGGTTCGAGCGCCGGGGAAGGGATTTCATCCACCCGGTGGCGAGTATCATTGTTACCCGGGACGGGACCATCGTCCGCTACCTCTACGGCACGACCTTTCTTCCCAAGGACCTCACCCTGGCCCTGCTGGAGGCCCGGGACGGAAAGGTCGGGACGACGATCCGCAAGATGGTGGGGTACTGCTTCACCTTCGACCCGAAGTCGAAGACCTACGTCTTCAACCTGCTGCGGGTGAGCGCCACGATCGTCATCATATGCACGGGGGCCTTTCTCGCCTTCCTGTTTCTGACCGGGAAAAAGCGCCTGGGACCTCCCCGAGGAAACCATGGAACCGACTGACCTGACCCCGCCCCCTGCCGGCAGCTTCTGGAACGACACCGGCAGGAGCGGCATCACCTCCTGGATCTTCTCCACCGACCACAAGCGGATCGGCCTTCTCTACTTCTATTCGGTGTTCGGCTTTTTCCTTGTCGGAGTGCTGCTGGGCCTCCTGATCCGCATCGAGCTGATGGCGCCGGGGCGGACCATCATGGGCCCCCAGGCCTACAACGCCCTCTTCACCGTCCACGGGGTGGTGATGGTTTTCCTCTTCATCATCCCCGGTTTCCAGGGCTCTTTCGGCAACCTGGTCATGCCGATCCAGATCGGCGCCCGGGACGTGGCTTTTCCCCGCCTGAACCTCTTTTCGTGGTGGCTCTACATGGCCGGTGCGGTGATCATCCTCACGTCGCTCTTCACCGGCGGCGGCCCCCCCGACACCGGCTGGACCTTCTACGTCCCCTTCAGCGAGAGAACCGGGACAAATGTCTCCCTGGCGGTGTTCGGCGTCTTCATCGTGGGCTTCTCTTCCATCATTACCGGCGTCAATTTCGTCACCACCATCCACCGCCTGCGGGCCGAGGGGATGACCTGGGGCCGGCTGCCGCTCTTTGTCTGGTCCCTCTATGCCACCGCCTGGGTGCAGATCCTGGCGACCCCCATCCTCGGCATCACCCTGGTGCTCATCATGGCCGAACGGATCCTGGGAACCGGCCTCTTCGACCCGTCCCGCGGCGGCGACCCCCTCATGTACCAGCACCTGTTCTGGATCTATTCCCACCCCGCGGTCTACATCATGATCCTGCCGGCCATGGGGGTGATATCCGACATTATTCCGGTCTTCGCCCGCAAGCCTATCTTCGGCTACAGGATGATAGTGTTTTCCAGTCTTGCCATTGCCGCGGCCGGGTCCCTGGTCTGGGGACATCACATGTTCACCAGCGGCATGAGCGATACCGCGATCCTGGTCTTCTCCTTCCTTACCTTCATCGTCGCCATCCCGTCGGCCATCAAGGTCTTCAACTGGGTATCCACCCTCTACAGGGGGTCCATCTCCCTGGAGGCTCCCATGCTCTTCGCCCTCTCCTTCATCCTGCTTTTCTCCATCGGCGGACTGACGGGGCTGATCCTCGGCGCGGCCGCCACCGACATCCATGTCCACGACACCCATTTCGTGGTGGGGCACTTCCACTACGTCATCTTCGGTGGCTCCGGTTTCGCCTTCTTCGGCGCCATGCACTACTGGCTCCCCAAGTTCTATGGCCGCCGCTACGCCGAAAAGCCGGCGGTGATCGCCTGGGCGCTCATGTTCGTCGGCTTCAACATCCTCTACTTCTCCATGATGGTGCTGGGTTTGAAGGGGATGCCGCGGCGCTACTACGATTACCTCCCCGAATTCGCCCCCCTCAACCTGACATCCACCATCGGGAGCTGGATCCTGGCCGCCGGGCTGGTGCTGCTTCTGGTGAACCTGTTCCGCGGTCTGCGCCACGGGGAACGGGTCGGGAGCAATCCATGGGGAGGGGCAACCCTGGAATGGTCCATCCCGACGCCGCCGCCCACGGAGAATTTTGCAGAGGAGCCGGTGGTCACCCACGGCCCCTATGATTTCAGGGGGGCGGGGATTCCATGAGCCATACTCCGCCCAAAGACCATGCCGGCGCCAAGCTCGGCATGTGGCTCTTTCTCTTCACCGAACTGCTCCTGTTCGGGGGGCTCTTCCTCCTCTACGGGGCCTACTTCGCCCGTTACCCCCGCGAGTTTGCCGCAGCGGGGCGGGAGATGCACCTTGGGTTCGGCACGGTCAATACAATCATCCTCATCACCAGCAGCCTGATGGCGGCCATGGCGGTCACCGCCATCCAGCGGAGCGGGCGCCGGCTGGCCGTGTACCTGTTGGGGGGTACCGTCCTCTGCGGGGCCATTTTCCTCTTCAACAAATACCTGGAATGGAGCGCCGAGTTCAGCCGCGGCATTTATCCCGGCTCACCCCTGCTGGCAACGGTGCCGCCGGGGGAATCGGTCTTCTACAGCCTCTACTACGTGACCGTCGGCCTCCATGGCCTCCATGTGCTGATCGGTGGGGCGCTGCTGACGGTGGTGGCGGTGCGGGTCGGGCGGGGAACGATACACGTCGGGGATTTCGCATGGCTGGAGAACGGTGCCCTTTACTGGCACCTGGTGGACCTGGTCTGGATCTTCATCTTTCCGCTCTATTACCTGGTCCTGTAGGGGGGCACCGAAAAGGATGGACATGTCTTCCGAACGTGCCGACAACCACATCATAGGTTATGGAACGCTGACGGTAGTCTGGGTCGCACTGCTGGTCCTCACCGCCCTGACGGTCTGGGTCTCCCGCCACACCCCGGGGATAGGCCATGTCTGGGGCTCCCTCGCCATCGCCGCCGCCAAGGGGGGGCTGGTGATCGCCTTTTTCATGCACATGCGCTACGAGGGGAGGCTTCTGCGCTGGCTGCTGTTCTTGGCCCTGGTTACCCTGGTGATTTTCATCGGCCTGACCTTTTTCGACGTTCTCTACCGATAAGGATCTGTCGTGGACCCGAACCTCCTTACCACAACACGCGCAGTAGACCCGGTCTTCATGTTCATCTTCGGGATCAGCCTGGTGCTCCTCGTGGGGATCACCGCGACCATGGTGGGGTTCGTCATCCGTTACCGCCGCTCCCGGTCACCGGAGCCCACCTCCCAGGCGGCGGGCAATATCTGGCTCGAAATTGTCTGGACGGCCCTCCCCACCATTATCGTCATGGCGATGTTCTACTACGGATGGGCCGGCTACCTGGCGCTCCGCAACGTGCCGAAGGATGCCCTGGAGGTGACGGCCACGGCCCGCATGTGGTCGTGGACCTTCACCTACGCCAACGGCAAGACCAGCCCGAAACTCTACGTCCCCGTCGGAAAGCCGGTTCTGGTGAATCTCGTCTCCACGGACGTGCTCCACGGCTTCTATATCCCCGCGTTCCGGGTCAAGCGCGACGTAGTCCCGGGAATGAAGAACCACGTCTGGTTCATGGCAGACAAACCCGGCCCCTATGATCTTTTTTGCTCCGTCTACTGCGGTACCGGCCACTCGGCCATGATCACCACCGTTGAGGCAGTTCCCGAGGCGGAGTTCCAGACGTGGCTCGCGGGTCGGGAGGAAGTGGAGAAGGGGACGGGGCGGGGAAGGGAACTGCTGGAGAAGAACGGCTGCCTCGGCTGCCATTCCCTGGACGGGACGCGAAAGGTTGGCCCCACCTTCAAGGGGATCTGGGGGCGGAACGTGACGGTGGTGACCGGCGGCGCCGAACGGACCGCCACCGTGGACGAGGCCTACCTGAAGCGCTCCCTCCGCGAACCGGCGGCCGACGTGGCCACGGGGTACCCGCCGGTCATGCCTCCCTATCCAGCCCTTTCCGACAAGGAGATCGGGGATATCGTGGACTTTCTGAAGGAGCTCAAGTGATCCGGGGGGCCGGCCGGCTGCTTCGACTCCGGCTCGCGATGCTGAACGGCATCGCGGCGGCGGCGGGGTGCCTCCTCGCCCCGGAGAGAGGGGAGAATCACCTCCTGGCGGCTACGTGGGGAGGTGTGGCGCTTCTAGCCGCGGGGGGATCGGCCCTCAATCAGGTGATCGAGCGGGAGCTGGACGGCCTCATGGAGCGGACCCGGCATCGTCCCCTCCCCAAGGGGGACCTGTCGCCCCTGGCAGCCACGGCCGTTGGGGGGCTCTGCATCGCCGCCGGCCTTCTGCTGCTCGGCTGGGTGGGCGGCCTTCTCCCCCCCTTTCTCGGTGCCGGAGCCTTGGCTTGGTACCTGGGGGTGTACACCCCCCTCAAACGCCGCACCTCCCTCGCCCTCCTGGCAGGTGCCGTGAGCGGGGCGATCCCGCCGGTAATCGGCTGGGCGGTCACCGGCGGGAGCCCCGCCGATTACCGGATCGTGCTCCTGGCGGGGCTCCTCTATCTCTGGCAGATCCCCCACTTCTGGCTCCTCCAGTGCCGCCACGCCGAAGACTATCGGCGGGCCGGCATCCCGCTCTTCGCTCCCGGCGTGACGGCCGGCGCCCGCTCTCCCGTGTTCGGGGTCTGGATCGGGGCGCTCGTGGCGGGGGCGCTCCTGCTGCCGGCCTTCGGCATCGTCGGAAGCGGCGCAGCTCCGTTTTTTCTCGCCTTCTCCCTCCTCCTGGCTCTCCTTGCGGCGTCCCGTGCCGACGCTCCCCTCTTTTCCAGCCTCAGCCTGTTCCCGCTTCTGATCGCCCTGGCCCTTTTCATTCAGCGGTGAACCCCGTCATCCCCTGACCGGGAAAAAGAAAAACCGCGAAACGGATATCCTGTTTCGCGGTTTCATGGCTCTCGGTTGCGCGGCGTCAGGCGCTCCGTTCCCCGTCCCCGGCCCGGGGGAGCGACCAGTTGTAGCGGATGGCGAGGAGGCGCACGACGATGACCGTCGTGGCGGCTGCGAGAAGCGACCAGGTCCGGGGGAAGGAGACCCGGTCCAGCAGGTAGAGGAGGGCAGCGCCGGCGATGCAGGCCGAGGCGTACACCTCCTTCCGCAGCACCAGGGGGACCTGGGTGGAGAGAACGTCGCGGATCATCCCCCCGGCGGTGGCGGTCATCACCCCCATCATCACTGAGCCCACGAACCCCATCTTGAATGCGAGGGCCTTTCCCGTGCCGATGACCACGAAGGTGCCGAGCCCCACGGCGTCGAAGTAGAGGAGGGGGTGCTGGAGAAACTCCAGGTGCCGGTGAAAGAGAAAGATCGCCAGGGAAACGGCGATGGAGAGGTAGAGGTAGGTCTCGTCCTTGAAGATGAAGGGGGGTGTGTCACCCAGGAACAGGTCGCGCAGGGTGCCGCCCCCTGTGGCGGTGACCAGGCCGAGCATGAGCACGCCGAAGAGGTCCATATCGCGGCGGATGCCGGCCCAGGCGCCCGAAGCGGCGAAAGCGGCGGTACCGAGCAGGTCGAGGGCATAGAGCAGGTTCATGGGGGGTCTCCTTTCGCCGAGAGCTTACCTGCTCGCCAAAAGGAACGCAATGCGAAGTTTGTGTGGTTCGTGGCTCAGGGGATTGCGCTCTCCCGGGCTTTCATTCATTATGTTTTGATGATCGTGCAACCTCCCGACGGCGGCGCCGGATGCCCCGCAGGGTGAAGAACCCTCCGATGGCCGTCAGGATCCAGATGGTTGCCGTAACGATTATTTCACTCGTGGTCATGGTTTTCCTCCAGTCGTCCGCGGATGCGCGTCAGGGAGGAAGGTAGCACTGCGGGGCGTTGGTGGCATTGATGCAGGTCAAGGAAGGGAAGGGGAGTGGGGGATGTGGTGCCAACAATGACTGATGGGGGAACGGTCGCGCCCCTGCGGGTGTTGGAGCTCTTTTGCGGAATCGGCGGGTTCGCCGCCGCGGTCAGGGGGGCAAACGTGCGGGTGGTGGGTGCCTTCGACCAGGATTCGGCGGCCCTGGCCACCTACCGGCTCAACTTCCCCGATCACGGGGCCCGCCAGGTGGATCTGGAACGGGTGAGTGCCTGGGAGCTGACGGCGGGGGGCATCGACCTCTGGTGGCTCTCTCCCCCCTGCCAGCCCTACTGCGAGCGGGGGGCCCACCGGGACCTGACCGATCCCCGCGCCCGGAGCCTTGTCCATATCCTGGAACTCCTGGGGCGGATTCCGGCCGATCTCCTCCCCCGCCACCTGGCCCTGGAGAACGTGGCCGGGTTTGTGGGCTCAGAGGCCCACGGCCGGCTCACGGAAGTCCTGGCATCCCGCGGCTTCCAGGTGCAGGAGCGGCTCCTCTGCCCCACGGAGCTGGGGATCCCGGCGCGGCGTCCCCGGTACTACCTGGTGGCCTCCCGCGATGAATTGCGTCCGGTCGCCCCTCCCGAAATCCGCTCCCTTCGCCCGCTGGACGACTACCTGGACCGGAGGTTCGCAAACCGGGTGCCCGCCGAGCTGCTCCTTTCTCCCGACGTCGTTGCCCGTTTCGGCGAGGCGCTTCCCATCATTGATTCTGCCGACAGCTCCGCCTGTGCCACCTGCTTCACCGCCGGGTACGGGAGGTCCATAACCTCTGCCGGATCCTATCTGCGCTGCGCCGACGGCGTGCGCCACTTCTCCCCGGAAGAGATCGCCCGGCTCATGGCGTTTCCGGAAGGATTCCGGTTCTCTGACGGAATCGCGCTCCGGAAGCGGTGGCACCTGGTCGGCAACAGCCTGGCGGTGGGGGCTGTACGGGAGATGCTCCGGGCGTTTCCCTCCCTTGTGCTGTCACCGGATACCGCCGCTGAAAATCCGTCCATCCCCACTGAAAACATGATATAACCCGGCACGTTGCTATTATACTCGGCGTTCTGCCAGCCCCAGGAGCCATCCATGTCCGACACCCTGATTTCCCGTACCCCCTCGGCCTACGACTATCCCCTGCTGATCAAGAACCTCCTCTTCTCCCCCGTGGTGGACAACCCGGACCAGGAGATCGTCTACCGAAACCTTTACCGCGGCACCTACCGCACCCTGCGGGAGCGGGTCCGGCGCCTGGCAAACGCCCTGACGGGGCTGGGGGTGAAGCCCGGCGACACCGTGGCGGTCATGGACTGGGACAGCCACCGCTATCTGGAGCTCTTCTTCGCCGTGCCGATGATCGGCGCGGTGCTCCATACCATCAACGTCCGGCTCTCGCCGGAGCAGATCCTCTACACCATCGACCATGCCGAGGACGATATCCTCCTGGTGAACAGCGAATTCCTCCCGACCCTGGAGCAGATAAGGGGGAGGCTTGATGCGGTGAAGGGGTATGTGCTCCTTACCGACGAAGAGAAGACGCCTGAAACCACCATCCCCTTCTGCGGGGAGTACGAAGCGCTTCTGGCAGCGGCATCGTCGGAATTTGCATTCCCCGATTTCGACGAGAACACCCGGGCCACCACCTTCTACACCACCGGCACCACCGGCATGCCCAAGGGGGTCTACTTCAGCCACCGCCAGTTGGTCCTCCACACCTTCGGCGTCATGACGGTGCTGAGTACGGCGGTGGGGCACGGCACGTTCCGTCGCACCGATGTCTACATGCCCATCACCCCCATGTTCCACGTCCATGCCTGGGGGGTTCCTTACGTGGCTACCATGCTGGGGGTAAAGCAGGTCTATCCCGGCCGCTACGTGCCGGACCACCTGCTGGAGCTCATCGAGCGGGAGAGGGTGACCTTCTCCCACTGCGTTCCCACCATCCTCCACATGCTCCTGAAGCATCCCCACGCCGATCGGCTCGATCTGTCGGGGTGGAAGGTGATCATCGGTGGCGCGGCCATGTCCCGGGTCCTCTGCCTGGAGGCGCTGCGGCGCGGCATCGACGTCTTCACCGGCTACGGCATGTCCGAAACCTGCCCCATCCTCTCAATATCCCATCTGACGCCGGAGATGCTGGAGCTTCCCCCGGAGGAGCAGACGACGATCCGCTGCAAAACCGGTCTGGCCCTGCCGCTGGTGGATCTGCGGGTGGTGGGCGCCGATCTTCGGGAGTTACCCCGGGACGGCGTGAGCAGCGGCGAAATCGTGGTTCGTGCCCCCTGGCTGACCCAGGGGTACCTGAAGGACCACAAGGCCTCGGAGCGCCTCTGGGAGGGGGGGTACCTCCATACCGGCGACGTGGCGGTCCGCGATGAGCTGGGGTACGTGCGGATCACTGACCGGACCAAGGATGTCATCAAGGTGGCGGGGGAGTGGGTCTCCTCCCTGGAGTTGGAGGACATCATCGCCCATCACCCGGCCGTGGCCGAGGTGGCGGTCATCGGTCAGCCCGACGAGAAGTGGGGGGAGCGCCCCCTGGCCCTGGTGGTCGCCAGGCCCGGAGAAGCAGGCCGGGTAACAGAGAAGGATCTTCTTCACCATGTGCGGGAGTACGCCGACAAGGGGGTCGTCAGCAAACAGGTGGTCCTCGCCCGGGTCCACCTCGTGGAGGTCATCGACAAGACCAGCGTCGGCAAGACCAACAAGGTCGCCCTGCGGGAAAAGTACCTGTAGCCTTGCCGGCTGCGGGATGGAGAAACCATGAGCAACAAAAGCAGTATCCGCCGCCAGCGCTGGGTTATTTTCTCGGTGCTGGCGCTGATGTATATTCTCGTCTATTTCTACCGGGTTTCCCTGGCGGTCGTTGCCGGGGACATCTCCCGGGAACTGCGGCTTACCCCCCAGCAGCTTGGCTCCCTCTCGGGGATACTCTTTTACGTCTATGCCGTTGCCCAGTTGCCGCTGGGACCCATGATCGACCGGCTGGGGAGCCGCCTGGTCATCAGCGGCTGCGGTGTGCTGACCACCATGGGGGGCCTCCTCTTTTCCCAGGCGGACAGCCTTGCCATGGCCATGGCGGCCCGGGTGCTGATCGGTATCGGCACCGCCTCGGTGCTCATGGCCACCTTCACCATCTTCAGCCACTGGTTCTCCAAGCAGGAGTTCGGCCGGGTCTCCGGCTTCATGGTGGCCATCGGCAACCTGGGGAACCTGTCGGCCACGGCCCCCCTGGCCCTGGCGGTGGCTGCCATTGGCTGGCGCTCCTCGTTCCTGGTGATCGGCCTCCTCCAGGCGGTGGTGACGGTGCTGGTTTTTGGCATGGTCAGAGACCGCCCCCCCGTGGCCGATGGGGGGGATGCCGCGGACGCCGCCAAGCCCGCCGGCATGCTGGGTGCCTGGGGGGAGATCTTCGGCAATCCCCATTTCTGGCTCCTGGGTCTGATCTCTTTCTTCTGGTATGGCAACTATCTGGCCCTCCAGGGGTTGTGGGGCGGCCCCTATCTGATGGAGGTGATGCACCTCTCCCGGGCCGCCACCGGCCAGATGCTCATGTTCACCTCCCTGGGGTTCATCGCCGGGAGCATGGTGATCGACACCATCGCCCGCCGTCTCTTCCGATCCTACAAAAAAACCCTCCTGACGGGACAGGTGGTGCTCCTGGTGCTCATGTCCGGCTTTCTGGGGACGGCCGAGGCGCTCCCCCTACCACTTCTGGCGGCCGGGTTCTTCGCCGTGGGACTGGCGGTCTCCAGCGGCGTGATGATCTACCCCATCATCCGCTCCATGTTCTCCGTGCGGATCGTGGGGACGGCCCTCACCTCCATCAACTTCTTCGTCCTGATGGGGGCGGCCGTGACCCAGCAGCTCATGGGGGTGATCGTCGGCTCCTACGGGCGCGGGGCAGCGGGAGCCTCTCCCGCGGCCTACCATGCCGCCTTTCTCTTTCCGGTGGTGGGGCTGGCCGTTGCCATCGTGGCGTTTCTGTTTGCGCGGGATTATTCGGAGAAGGGGTAGTGGCGCGGTGGGGACGCGAGGTTTCCGGGTCGGCGGGAGAGTGTTTTTCCGGCAGCGAACGAGAAAAGACCCGCCATGTTCGGCGGGCCTCGGTTTTATCACATCTGTTTCACCCTTTTCAGGGTCATTCCGGGGCGGTGATGCCTCCGGACAGGTGTTGCGTCAGATTGTATTCGGGAGTAGCTTCCTCTATAACGGTGCCCTCCTTGCGGTGACAGTCTGTTGCAGGTAGCGCTACCTGGTTTTACTATACCGTCGGAAAGATACTCTGCATAGACTGTTATAAAAAAAATTTCCGTGTATAATGGTAAATTGTGTCAAAGGCAGCGGGAGTCCGCTGCCTTTTTTCGTGGGATCTCGTCCAGGATGGCGGCGAAGGCCCGGACGGTTCTGGTTTTCTTGAGCTGCTTGAGGGTCTTTGCCAGGTCGGGGTCGTCCATGGTGGCAAGTACCCCCTTGATCTTCCCCAGGATCTGCGTGTCGCCGCAGAAGACCCCGCAGTAGCTCGTCAAAAGCTCCCCCAGATACCGGCGCAGCATTTCCTGCCGTTCATTCCGGTCGGGCTCCGCGCCGGCCCTTCCCCTGATCCGTTCGAACAGGAGCGGATCGGCAATGGCTCCTCTCCCCAGCATCAGCCCGGCAGCGCCGGTCTCCCGCAGAACCCGCAGGCCGTCGGCGGCGGTGCGGATATCGCCGTTGGCGATGACCGGCAGGCGGGTCTGCTGAACCACCCGTGCGGTGACGGCATGGTCCGCCCGGCCGGTGTACTCCTGCACCACCGTCCGGGGATGGAGCACGAGAAAATCGACCCCCGTCTCCTCGAACAGGGGGAGAAGGCCGGTGACCTGGCCGGGATCGTCGTAGCCGGCCCGCAGCTTGACGGAAAAAGTCCCGGCGATGGCTCGGCGCAGGGCGGGGATGAGCTCTTCCAGCACTTCGGGGCGCCGCAGCATACCCCCGCCGGTGAGGCCGGAGGTCATCCGCCCGTAGGGACAGCCGAGATTCAGGTTGATGTGGACGGCCCCGGCTTCCTGGGCAGCCTGGGCTGCGTCCACCAGGGCCTCCCGGTCGTGGCCAATGAGCTGCACCACCAGGGGGACACCCTCCTCCGCTGCAGCCACCTCCCGCAGGTCCCCCGCCCTGATCGGTTGCCGCGACCCCCGGGGATTGACCCGCATGAACTCGGTGAAGACCGTGTCGGGCCGCACCCAGTCGATGAGCAGGGCGCGCAGGGCCCGGTTGGTCAACCCCTGCATGGGGGCCAGCATCAGGGGGGTATGGCCTGTTGGCCAGGGGAGCGGGGGGGGAGCTCCGGTCCTTCCGTCTGTCATTGCGTCTCCTCTTTGGGGTGTCAGGTGGTCCTATACCATGAATTTGCAGGGAACACGAACCCTTCGATCGTGGCCTCCCGATTGCCGTTTCGTGTCCGTCAGGTATACTGATTCCACAATTCCGGGCAGTGTGCCCGTTTAACGGATTACGTCCACGGTACGGCGCCGGAATGTCATCGGGAGGTTTCATGGGTACAGGTTCCGAACTGCTGGAGAAGGAAGAGCTGGTGACCCTTGTGGAGTGCGGCCGCGAACTGGCGGCAGAGGTGGGTCTCACAACCCTCCTCAAGACCATTCTCGACAAGGCGAGCGTCCTGACCGACTCCCCCGATGCCAGCGTCATCCTCCACAGCGAGAAGCGGGGCACGCTCTACTTTGCCCATGCCGTTGGCGATGACGCCGACCTCCTCCTGAAGCAGTGGGGGGAGTCGGCCGAGCAGGGAATTCCCCTGCGCAGCAAGGCGGGGGAGGTCTTCAGCACCGGAAGGTCCCTGGTGGAGAACGCCCTGGCAGACGACGCGAGCCACTTCAAGGGGGTTGACGGCGACACGAAGCGGCCCACCGCCTCCATGATCTGCGTCCCCCTCACCGTGGCCGGCAGACCCATGGGGGTCGTCCAGATTCTCAACAAGCGCAGCGGCGGCTATACGGACCGGGACCGCGTCCTCCTGGAGCATTTCGCCGCCCAGGCCGCCGTCGCCATCCGTAACGCGCGGCTCATCGAAGAGCTCCTGGCCCACATGGGATTCTATGCATCCCGTGACGATACCCGGGGGCCGACGGAGCTCATCGACGAGCTCAACAGTCCCGCCCACCGGGAAACCATCACGATCCTCTTTGCCGACATGCGCGGCTTCACCCAGCTCTGCCAGATCTTCGGCAGCCCCGAGGATACCCAGCGGATCCTCAATGATTTCCTTGCCATGCTCGCCGAGGCCGTCTTTGCCCACCGGGGGATCGTCAACAAGTTTCTCGGTGACGGTGTCCTCGCCTTTTTTCGGGGAGAGGAGCAGGCCCTCAATGCGGTCAGGTGCGCGTTTACGATGCTGGCCAATTTCGGCGGCATGCGGGACGCCTGGGACGCCCAGACGAACGCTCCCCTCGGTTTTCTCGATGTGGGGGTCGGGATCGCCACCGACACGGTCATTCTCGGTTGCGTCGGGAGCGAGCGGGCAAAGGAGTTCACCGCCATCGGCGTCGGGGTCATCCTGGCGGCCAACCTCATGTCCCACGCGCGCAACGGCAGGCGCATCCTGGTGGACAAGAGGACCTTCAATGCCGTGCGGCAGGCGGTGGCGGAGTACGAGGGGCCGGAGCAGTTCGAGCTCAAGAAGCCGGGCGAAACCACCGGAAACCTCTTCGAACGCTATCTGGTAAAAAGCCTCGCTGCAGGGAGCGGTGTGGCAATGCCGGCCATCCCCATTGCCCCGAAGACAGGGGGAGGGGAGGTCTTTATCAGCTACAGCCACAAGGACGGGGAGTGGCTCACGAGACTCAAGACCCACCTGAAACCCTACATTCACGGCGAGACTCTTGCCGTCTGGGACGACACGAAGATCAAGCCGGGTGAGCGCTGGAGAGATGAGATCACCGCCGCCCTCGAGCATGCCACGGTTGCCGTGGTTCTCGTCAGCCCGAATTTTCTGGAGTCCGACTTCATCGCCTCCAGCGAGTTGCCCCCTCTGCTGGCGGCGGCTCGGGAGCGGGGACTGACGATCCTCTGGGTCCCCCTCTCTTTCAGTTCCTACGACGAGACGGAGATCCGCGACTACCAGGCGGCCATCAACCCCGACCGCCCCATCGACACCTTGAGCAAGGCCGAACAGAACAAGGCATGGGTAAAGGTCTGCAAACGGATCAAGGAGGCCGTGCAGGGATGAGGGGAGGGGAGTGCCGAGCTTGTGACGACAAAGGCGGCCGATGGCCGCCTTTGCTGTTTCCGTGCGTAGGTATTGTGGGTGATTCTAGAGGATTTCCACCAGCGAGAATTCGTAGGTGAGGTCTTCGCCCGCCAGGGGATGGTTGGCGTCGAAGGTGACACTGTCGTCGGTCACCTCCACCACGGCGACCCCGATCTCTTCCTCGTCGTCGTTGGCGAGAACCAGCTCCTGCCCCACTTCGGGAATCAGGTCTTCGGGGAGGTCGCTCTTGGGTACCGAGAAGACCTTCTCCTCGTCGTACTCGCCGAAGGCGTCTTCAGCGGGGATCGTGACGGTCTTCTTGTCGCCGGGAGCCATGCCGATCAGGGCCTCTTCAACCTGCTCGAAGAACTCTCCCCCGCCGATGGTCAGCTCCATGGGGCCGGTTTCGCAGCCGCAGTCTTCGTCTTCGCAGCATTCGTCGGTCTCGCATCCGCATTCGTCGCTATCGCACCCCTCTGCCTCGAGGGTGCTGTCGAAAACCGTTCCATCTTGGAGCTTGCCGGTAAAATCGATTTTCACCCGGTCGCCCTTCTGTGCCTGTTTCATTACTTAGTCCTTCCGTACTCTTGTGATATATCCGGCCCATGACCGATTTCACCATCGTACGCGGTCTGGCACCCCGCAGTCCAGTGAAAATTCTCCCATCACTCGGTGAAGGCCAGCTTCCGCTCCAGATCCATGGAGCGGGTGATAAGCTTCGCCTGGTCGAAGGTGATGACGTCTTTCTCGCACAGATCCAGCAGGTGCTGGTCGAGGGTCTGCATCTGGTAGAGGGAACGGCCGTTCTCGATGTGCTTTTCGATCTCGTCGAGGCGCCCCTCGCGGATGCATGCCTGAATGGTGGTGGTGGCCCGCATGATCTCCACCACGGGCAGAATATGCTCGCCGCTCTTGTCCTTGATGAGCCGCAGCGACACGGTGGCCACCAGGATATCGGCCAGCCGCTGGCGGATCACCTCCTGGGAGTCGGGGGGGAAGTGGCCGATGAGACGGTTGATGGTGGATGAGGCGCTCTGGGTGTGGAGGGTGGAGAAGACCAGGTGTCCCGTTTCCGCCGCCTTGATGCAGGAGTCGATGGTCTCCAGGTCCCGCATCTCCCCCACCATGATGACGTCAGGGTCCATGCGGAGCGCAGCCCGGAGCGCCGCGCTGAAGTTTTCAGTGTCGATCCCCACCTCCCGCTGGATGATACAGCTCTTGTCGGAGGTGAAGAGGAACTCCACCGGGTCCTCGATGGTGATGATGTTGAAGGTGCAGGTCTCGTTCAGGTGCCGGATGATCGACGCCAGAGTCGTGGACTTGCCGTTACCGGTGGGGCCGGTCACGAGGATGAGGCCGTTGGGGGCCTTGGCGATCTCGCCCAGCACCGGCGGGAGGTTCAGCTCCTGAAAGGTCCCCACGTGGGGAGGGATGACCCGCATGACGATGCCGATGGCGCCCCGCTGGCGGAAGATGCTGACCCGGAACCGCCCGCCGTTGGGGAGGGCGTAGGAGGCGTCCAACTCCCGCAGGTTGTCGGGAAGCGTGCGCCTGTTCTGCTCCATGACGGTCTTGGCGATGAACTCCGTGTCCTGGGCGGTGAGCCGGGGGAGCTTGGAGCGGAGGAGTTGCCCCCGGGCCCGGAAGAAGGGGGGATTGTCCACCTCGAAGTGGAGGTCCGACACCCGCTTCTCGAAGGCGATCCCCAGTATCTGGTTCAGAAGGTTCATGTCCATGAAAATACCTCGCTAACGTCGCACCCGATCATGCCGACGGTTTTTCACGCTTTCGGCGGTACAGGGCGTTTTCCAGCACGAGCCCCGCCTCCCCGGCCAGAAGTTCCAGGAGCTCCACCTGGACCGGCGATGGCTCCCGGTGACCAAAGTCCCCGTAGGTTAGGGAGACGGTCTTCCCGAAGCTCCTGAGGGGGAGGAGGAATACCGTTCCGTGGAGCGGGGCGTCGATGGCCGGGAAAAGATGCTCCCGCACTATCTCATCGTCAGTTTTTCCGAAAAATACACTCCCTTTTTCGATTACTGCGCCGAAAAGGGAGTGACGGTCGAGGGGGACCCTGAACCTGAGGGGTGGCGTCGCCCCGTCGCGCCGATCTCCCCTTACCCCTATCCCCCGCTCCGCAATCAGCTCCGTGTCGCGGACGATGAGGGTGATGGCTCGCTCGAACACCCCGGCAACCGACTGAAGGAGCGACAGGGCAATCTCCGGCGGCTCGCTGAGCTGCCGCAGGGCCGCGAGGCCCTGCGCGATCCGGGCGACAGGCGCGCCCCCCTGCTCGCGGCCGAAGGCCCGCAGGTATGCAGGGAAGGTTTCCAGGAACCGGAGGGTGTCTTCGAGAAACGTCTCCCCCCGCTCTTCGCGAACGGGGCGGGGAAGGACGGCCCTGACCCCCTCCTTGAGGGAGTCGAGGGAGAAAACATAGTCGAGGGGGGAGACGAGCTGAATGATGGCGACGCGGGGGTGGGCCTTTTTTTTCTGCTGCCGCAGACCTTCGAGCTTGTGGGGTGAAAAGCGTACCCCGGCGCTTTGGGGGGCGTCGAAGACGAGGACCGGGAGGCTGTTCCTGGCCAGAAGCTGCTCGATGATCGGGTCCAGGTCCTGCTCTTCGTTGGTGGCGAAGACGAAGATCCCTTCCTGCCGGCAGACGGTGGTGACGCAGTAGGTCATGAGCTCGTCGGCGCTGAAGAGGATGACCGACGGGGTGATTTCCTCCCCGCCTCCCCCCGCTTCGTCGGCGTGGCCGGAGTAGCTTCCGAGGAAGGCGAGGAGTTCCTCCTGCTCCTTCTCCGAGAGATCGGCGCCCAGTTCCTGGATCTTCAGGTGGGGGGTGCGATCCTCCAGCCCCGCAAAGACCCGGGGAATCGTCTTTTCCAGCTTGTCCACATCGGCAAGCCCCAAGTCGGCGGCGGAGATGGTCAGGCCGGTTCCGTCGTCGGACGCCTCGTCCGTCGGGAGCTCTTCCGTCAACTCCTCCTCCACCAGGAGCCCGTCGCGCATTTTCTCGTCAAAAATCCGCAGGGCGTCCATCAGGACGTTCTCGGTGTGGAGCGTGATCTCCTCGTGCAGTTTCTCGGGGAAATAGCGGTATTCATCCGACACCGTGACGTTGGAGACGTCCAGGTTGAACGTCCCCCGTTTCCAGGTGAGGATCTCGACCACTGTCAGCTCGATAAGTGCCTCCAGCCCCCGGTAGGCGTCCTCCTTCCGGACTCTCCCCCCTTCGAGCAGGGTGGCGACCAGGGGAAGGCGGTTCTCTCCGGCGCTCCGTTGCTCGTCGAGGGCCTTCTCAAGGGTGTCGGCGGTGATGACCCCGGCTTCCACCAGGATATTGCCGATCCGGAGGCTGTTGTCGTAATGGTTAGCGCTGACGATGTAGCCGTCGCTGAAGACGAGCTGGCTCTCCCCCTTGCGCCCCTTGACCGTGAGGGTGCCCGACTTGCGCGTCGCGTGCAGGAGCTGAATGACATCGACGATGGACAGGTGTTCCAGATCTCCGGTGAATGACATCCGTTGCAACGCTCCTCTCGTGGCAGGTTCAGGCAAAGATTCTATTAAACTCGAAAAAGTTGCAGCATTCAAGCACTAACCGGCGGGAATCGCGGAGCTTCCCTCTGCCGAGGGCGCATGACCCCCTTGACCTGCGGCCGCCGGACCCTGTATGGTTTGGGCAGACCGCAACCGGCACCAGACCGGAAAGGAGATCTTCCATGGAATCCGTCTTGAACCCCAGCGAAATCCGCGTCCTCGGCTGTCTCGTCGAGAAGGAGCTGGCGACTCCCGAGTACTATCCCCTCACCCTCAACGCCCTGACGGCGGCGTGCAACCAGAAGTCGAACCGGGACCCCGTCATGTCCCTGGAGGAGGCCGACGTGGTCCGCGCCCTGGACTCGCTCCGCATGAAGGGGTTTGCCCGGCAGTCGGCCGAAGGGGTGCGGGCCATGAAATACTGCCACTGCCTGGCCGAGAAGTTTCTCCTGGAGCCGCCCGATCTCGCCATTCTGGCCGAGCTCCTCGTGCGCGGCCCCCAGACCGTGGGGGAACTGCGGACCCGGGCCGAGCGGATGCGTCCCTTTGCCGATCTGGCGGCGGTGGAGCAGGTCCTGCAGGATCTTATGGAGCGGGAGGAACCCCTCGTCGCCCGCCTTCCCCGTCAGCCCGGCCGCAAGGAGCAGCGCCATGCCCATCTCTTCGCCGGCCTCCCCGACGCGGATGCGGAGGAGTTCGTTCCGCCCCCGGAGGGGGCGCGGCTTCAGGTGCGGGTCGAGGATGAGCGGATGGCGCGGTTGGAGGAAGAGGTGGCGGCCCTGCGCACCGAAGTCGTCGAGCTGCGCCGGATGATGGAGGAGTTCAGGTCCCAGTTCGAGTAACGGCATCAGGCCACGGAGGTACATCATGAACGCGATCATCAACGGTATCACCCTGGCATACGACGACCACGGCAGCGGCCCGGCGGTGGTTCTCATTCACGGCTTCCCCCTCTGCCGTCGCATGTGGCACCCCCAGATTCAGGCGGTGACGGAGGCGGGGTTCCGGCTCGTGACTCTGGACCTGCGGGGCTTCGGCGAGAGCGACGCCCCCGAGGGGCCCTACTCCATGGAACTCTTTGCCGACGACCTCGCGGGTCTCCTGGACCATTTGGGGATCGAGCGGGCGGTCATCGGCGGGATGTCCATGGGGGGATACGTCCTCTTCAACCTTGTTGAACGTCATGCCGGGCGGCTTGGGGGCGCCGTCTTCATCACCACCCGCGCCACGGCCGACGACGAAGGGGGGAAGGCCCGCCGGCTCCAGCTGGCCCAGGATACGATGAAATTCGGCCCTCAGGTAATTGCCGACGCCTTCGTGCCGATCCTCTTCGCGGAGGAGTCCCTGGCCGAGCGGCCAAAGCTCGTGAAGGAGGTTGGTGGTTGGATCGTGGGGACCGACTCCCGGGGGCTTGCGGGGGGGCTCCTCGCCATGCGGGAGCGGAAGGACTACAGCGGGCTTCTCGGCACCATCGGGACCCCGTCCCTGGCCATCGGGGCCGAGGGGGACCGGGCCGCGCCGCCGGAGGTCGTCCGGGCCATCGCCGCCGGCATACCCGGCTGCCGGCTCAAGATTGTCACCGAGGCGGGACACATGGCCAACCTGGAACACCCCGGGGCCTTCAATGGGGCGCTCGTGGCGTTTTTGAGGGAGTTGAAGAGTTGGTGAGAGGTTCTAGGGTGGACACTTGCCGCAGACGGACCGGAAGAGTACAGTGCTGAGATAGCGGTCCCCCCGGTCGGGGAGAAGGACGACGATGGTGCTCCCGGTCGGGGCGTCCTTTGCTACCTGGATGGCGCCGTACACGGCCGCGCCACTGGACATCCCCACGAAGAGCCCCTCGCGGATCGCCATATCCCGCGCCGTTTCGAAGGCGGGCTCGTCGTGGACCGTGAGCTTCAGGTCGAGGGCCGCGGGGTTATAGATGGCGGGAACGATGGCCTCCTGCATGTTCTTGAGCCCCTGGACCTTGTGCCCGAGCCGGGGCTCCACGCCGACGATGCGCGCGGATGGCCTCTTCTCCCTGAAGTAGCGGCTCACCCCCATGAGGGTCCCCCCCGTCCCCATCCCAGCCACGAAGAAGTCCACAACCCCGTCGGTGTCGCGGTGGATCTCCGGACCGGTGGTCTCGTAGTGGGCCAGGGGGTTGTTGGGGTTGGCGTACTGGTTCGGCATGTAGTAGCGGTCGGGCTCCCCGTCGAGAATCCGGTGGGCCAGGCGGATGGCGCCGTCGGTGGCCTCCTCGGCCGGGGAGAGGACCAGCTCGGCACCGTAGGCCTCCAGCACTGCCCGCCGCTCCAGGCTCACGCAGGCCGGCATGACGAGTTTCACCCGGTACCCCTTTGCCGCGCCGAGCATGGCGATGGCAATGCCGGTGTTTCCCGAGGTGGGCTCCAGAATGGTCCTGTCCGCAGTGAGTTCTCCCGCTTCTTCAGCCTTGGCGAGCATGTAGAGGGCAGGGCGGTCCTTCACCGAGCCCCCCACGTTGTTCCCTTCGAGCTTGGCGAGAATCCTGACTTTCGGGTTGGGGTTCAGCCGTCTGATCTCCACGAGGGGGGTCGAGCCGATGCTCCCTGACAGGGAAAAGGGGGTATGTTCCATGGACGGTGTCCTCTGTTTGGTTGGTTAGTAATCGCTTATGCTATAGGAATGCGCTGGAAAATACAACAGCCGCGAGCGCGGGAATTGCCGCGCCGCCCCCTGGAAAGAACGCAATGCCTCTTCACGGACTACCCCTGACCTTCTCTGACCTTGCCGCCAGCCTCGCGGACCATCCCCCCGCCGATATTCCCGCCTCGGGGCTGACGCCCGCCGCCGTGGCGCTCATTCTCCGGGAAGGGGGAGAGGGGCTTGAGGTCCTCTTCATCGAGCGGGCATCCCACGACGGCGACCCCTGGTCCGGTGACCTGGGGTTCCCGGGGGGGAAGATCGAGCCGGGGGACGCCGGACCCCGGGCCGCCGCGGAGCGGGAGACGTGGGAGGAGCTCGGCCTTGATCTCGCAGCGGCCCGTTGTCTGGGGCGTCTGGCCGACATCGCCGGTGCGCACGTGCCGATCCGGGTATCCTGTTTCGTCTATGGCCTGGCCGGGAATCCCCCGCTGATGCCGGGGGGCGAGGTGCGGGACGTCTTCTGGGTCCCCCTTGCCGATCTCCGGGATCCGGTCCGCCACACGGCCGCCGCGGTCAGCTTTGACGGCGAAGCCTTCGAGCGACCGGCCATCCTCCTTCCGGCGGAGGGAAAGCCTGTCCTGTGGGGGCTCACCTACCGGCTGATCATGCAGTTTCTTGCCGTGGCAGCCGGTGGTTGCGGTCCGGAGGGCGGTATGGTTGATGGTGAGATTGAGGGGAACGGGTAGGGGGCTACGTGACGACTCCTTCCTTGCCGGGGGCAAGGGTGTCCGCGTGGGAGAGGAACTCCTCCATGAGTTGCGGAGGGTCGTAGCCGAAGGATAATACCGATTCGTAGCTAAGGAGTTGGAGCGGATCCAAGTGGGGCGAGGCGAAGCCGATGCCGTCCGAACCAGAGCGGACGATACGGCCCGGCACGGTAATGGTGAGGGTGGAGCTGCCGCTGAGGAAGTAAATGGAGACGAGGGCCTCCTCGTCCGGCTCATGGTCTCCCCGCACGGACAGGTAGAGGCCGTGGAGGCTGATATCCCGCACCTCGCCGTAGGTGATCCGCGAATCCTTTTCCAGAAATGCCGGGGCCGAGAAAGGGACCCGAGGATGCCGCCGCCGTTCCATTGAACCCATGGCTTCCTCCATGCTCTGTAGTGCTTCTCAGTGTGCGTCGATTTATAGGCAAAAGTATAGCGCAAATTCTCCCGTGCGCGGCGTTTTTTTTGTGAGCAACTAAGGCTATCTCCAGGAGTATCCGTGGAAATCCTCTACCACGACGAACTTGTCGTGGCGGTCCACAATACCGTCGGGGCTTCTCGTTCACCGTTCACCCATTGACCGACACGAAATACGGGCTCGGCCCGCGGGGAGAACAATGCGGAGGAGACGTGCCACAACCGAGACATCCTGATTTCCCTGTGCTACCCTTGTAGACGAAGGATAGCAGCATCGCAACGGAGGTTCACATCAATGGAAGAGACAATAACACATGAAAAGGCCACATTTGGCGCCGGGTGCTTCTGGCATGTGGAGGCCGAGTTCCGGCGGGTAAAGGGAGTTCTCGCCACCAAGGCGGGGTACATGGGGGGATGGAAGGAGCACCCCACCTACGAGGAGGTCTGCTCCAGGGAGACGGGTCACGCGGAGGTGGTGGAGGTCGTCTACGATCCCGCCCAAGTCTCCTACGACGAGCTCCTGGGGACCTTCTGGTCGATTCACGACCCGACCCAGCTGAACCGCCAGGGGCCGGACATCGGCACCAATTACCGCTCGGTCATCTTCTTCCACACCCCCGAGCAGGAGCAGGCCGCCCGGGCCTCGAAGGAGCGGGAAGAGCGTTCCGGCCGTTACGCCCGGCCCATCGTCACCGAAATTGCCGCGGCCTCCACCTTCTGGTGGGCCGAGGAGTACCATCAGCAGTACCTTGAGAAGCGGGGGGGCGGAAGCTGTAACTGGTGAAGGGAAAGGAGCGACCCATGACAGTGAGAAGATGGCTTGCGGGAATAACCGTGGCAGCTATTGCGGCGGCCGGCATCAGAGGGGAGGCCGGTGCCGAGGTGCAGATCGCCAAGGGGCAGACCCTCTACGTGCCGGTCTATTCCCATGTCTACACCGGAGATCGTGCTCTCCCCTTCAACCTGGCGGCAACTTTGGGGATCCGCAACACCGATCCGGCGAGTCCCGTGACCGTCACCCGTGTGGACTACCACGACTCCAGCGGCAGGCTCGTTAAACGCTACCTGGCCACCCCCCTGACCATTCCTCCCCAGGGGTCCACCAGTTATTATCTCAAGGAGCGGGATACGAGCGGCGGCTTCGGCGCCCATTTCATTGTTGTGTGGGAGTCGGCCAGGGAGATCAACGAGCCCATTGTGGAGAGCGTCATGATCGGCGCCCGGTCGGGGCAGGGGATCTCCTTCGTGAGTCCTGCCCGGGAGATCCGGTCTTCGACCGGAAAATGAGGGGGAAAGGAATCCCGTGAAGATCATCGACCTGCGGAGCGACACGGTCACCCGGCCCTGTCCGGCCATGCGGGCTGCCATGGCGGCGGCCGAGGTGGGGGACGACGTTTACGGCGAGGACCCCACCGTGAACCGGCTCGAAGCCCTGGCCGCGGAGATGCTCGGCACCGAGGCGGCCCTCTTCGTGGCCAGCGGCACCCAGTCCAATCTCCTGGCCATCATGGCCCACTGCGGGCGGGGGGACGAGTATATTGCCGGCCAGACGGCCCATTGCTATCGCTTCGAGGGGGGCGGCGCGGCGGTCCTCGGCGGGGTCCAGCCCCAGCCCCTGGACGTGGAGCTCGACGGCACCCTCGACCTGGTGAGGGTGGCCGCAGCCATCAAGCCCGACGATCCCCACTTCGCCCGGACGCGGCTCCTCTGTCTGGAGAATACCCAGGCGGGAAGGGTGCTTCCCCTCGGCTACCTTGGCCGGGCCCGCCTCCTTGCCCGGGAGCGGGGTCTCGCTCTTCACCTGGACGGGGCGCGGCTCTTCAACGCTGCCGTGGCCCTCGGCGTGGAGGCCCGGGAGATCGCGAGCCATTTCGACTCGGTGTCGGTCTGCCTCTCCAAGGGGCTCGGCGCGCCGGTGGGATCGCTCCTGTGCGGGAGCGGCGGGCTCGTGGCCGAGGCCCGGCGCTGGCGCAAGGTGCTTGGCGGCGGCATGCGTCAGGCGGGCGTCTTGGCCGCTGCGGGGATCGTCGCCCTTACGGCGAACGTGGAACGTCTCGCCGAGGATCATGCCAATGCCCGGCGCCTGGCCGAGGGGCTGGCGGCCATGGGCGGGCTTACCGTCGATCCGGCGGCCGTCCAGACGAACATGGTCTTCCTCTGCCTTCCTCCTGACCGGGCCGAAGCCCTGGCAACCTTTCTCCGGGAGCGGGGGATCCTCATCGCCGGACGGGAGAGCATCCGCCTCGTCACCCACCGGGACGTGACCGCCATGGATATCGACCGGGTGGTGGCGGCGTTTGGGGATTTCTTCGGGCGCCTCTGACCGGTTCATTTCCCCTTCCGTTGCAAAAGCTCCCCCCTGTGGTTTACTTGAACGTGCCGGCACGTGGCCGACAGAAAAAGCCGTTCCTTCGACATCACAAGCCGGGAGCCCAGTCATGCGCACTAAAACCCTTTCGTTGATTCTTGCCGTCGTTGCGGGATTCGTCGCTTCATGCGCCTTTATCACCGTCAACATCTACTTCCCCGAAAAGGAGGTCAAGAAGGCCTTCCAGACCCTGGACGAGAAATATCTGGGGCAGGAGGGGGCAAAGAAGCCCGTTCCGGAGCCCTCCCCCGCCGGCGTCGAACCGGGGGCAGGGGAGAAGCCCCAGAGCCGGCTCGAAGGGATACGGTGGCCCTTCTCGTTTGCGGCCGTGGCCTGGGCCGCCGAGGACCTGACCGGCGACCTGGTGGCGGAACTGTCGCGGATGCCCGAGGTGGTCAAGGCCTACGAGGAGATGAAGGGGCGGCTTCCAGTCCTCGATCAGCTGCGGGCTGGCGGCATCGTGGGTGAAACCAACCAGGGTCTCGTCACCGTGCGCGACCCGACCCGGATCGGCGACCGGCAGGGAGTGGTGGACGCGGAGAACGCCAGCCGCAAGACGGTCATCACCGGCATGGCCAGGGCGATTCTCAAGCTGGCCGAAAAGCCCGAAACTCCCGACACCATGGGTCAGGTCCTTGGCAAGGCCGCAGCCACTTATGCCCAGACCCGGCAGGAGGTGGCCCGGCCCGGCTGGTGGATTCAGCTGGCAAACGGAAGATGGGTGCAGAAATGAAGCGATTCGTGACAATACTGCTGTCCGCCCTCTTCGTCCTTACGTTCGTTGCCGGTTGTGTCACACCCCGGGTGGTGGAGCAGACGCCGGCGGGCCCTGCTTCTTCCGGCGGCAAGAACCTCTGTCTCCTCGACTCCGAAGAGTGCCCCGCCCGAAAGATGACCATCATCGAGCTGATCGACGGGTTGAGACAGGAGCTGGCCAAGGGAGAAGCGGTGTACACCCCTGCCGAGCTCCGCAAGCTCGGAAACAAGCTCAGGGAGTATGAATTCATGTACGATCGCCTGATGTACGGCGATAATGACTGAGGTGTATCTTTTGCTTAAACGATTTCAAGATGTTAGCCAATATGGCGTAAAATGGAAACTAATTTGCCGACAAGTAGTTATTGACTTTTAATGTAACCCTGTTTACTCTTGCGCGCTAATCAGCAGGAGGCGACGGTACCTGACTCCGCACGAAGTGTGGATCCCTTCGATTCCCCTGGGAATCGCCCCTCAGGACACATTCCCCCCATCCTGCAACACATCACCACAACGAGACGTGGAAATCGGTGGCGACGGAGCACTGGCCCTGCACGCGAAACGCGAGAGCAGGTCTGGCCCTGTCCGGTCTGGCGCCCCGGCGCGCCAGCCGGAGTATCGCGATCACGAGAGTTTCTACGCGAGGTTTCCTGCATGCATCTGACCGACTGCTTCATGGAGCTGGTGGCCTACGTCACCCACTTTCTCCGCACGGCCGCCGTGCGTCAGCCCCCCTACCCTGAGGTTCGCCGCGAAATCGACCTGCTCCTGGCGGCGGGGGAGTCGCTGGTCAAGCGGGAGGGGCTTTCCCGCGATGACTACGACCTGGCCCGCTTCGCCGTCTGCGCCTGGATCGACGAGGCGGTCCTCTCGTCGGCCTGGAGCGAAAAGAGCCTCTGGCTCCGGGAACAGCTTCAACGCCTCCATTACAACACCACGGAGGCGGGGGAAGAGTTTTTCACACGGCTGAACGCCCTGGGGCTCCACCAGCGGGAGGTGAGGGAGGTCTACTATCTCTGCCTCGCCCTCGGTTTCACCGGCAAGTTCTGCAAACCGGGGGACGAGTACCAGCTGGAGCAGGCGAAAACCGCCCAGCTGAAGCTTCTCGTGGGGAGCTCCGTGGGGCTTCCATCCCTGGAGCGGACCGAACTCTTTCCCGAAGCCTACCCGGGGGATGCGCCCGCCCGTGCCCCAATGGGGCGCAGAACCGGCTTCTCGCCCCTTGCCGCCGCCTGCCTCGCCGGACCGGCGGTGCTGTTTGTGATCCTCTTCTTCGTATACCGCTTCACCCTCTCGGGGGTGGGGGAGAATTTCCTAAGGACGGTGCCGTACTGAGATGAAAACGAAGCTCGTGACATTTCTCAAGTGGTTTCTCGTGGC
Organism: Geobacter sp.; assembly: GCF_030834625.1. Classification (NCBI taxonomy): domain Bacteria; kingdom Pseudomonadati; phylum Thermodesulfobacteriota; class Desulfuromonadia; order Geobacterales; family Geobacteraceae; genus Geobacter; species Geobacter sp. The sequence goes on along the minus strand of NZ_JAUQXO010000064.1, from coordinate 11,023 downwards.
GGGGGGGGCGGCGGTGGTCGTCCTTCTCGTTTTTGGTAGTGTGCTTGCGCTTAACTGGCCCTGGTGGGTGGCCCTCTGCATCCTGTTGCTTCTGGCGGGAATCGGGGTCGGCATTGCGCTTCTGCGGGCCATGTGGCTGCGTAAGCGCGAGCAGAACTTTGTCCAGGAGGTGATCGCCCAGGACAAGGGGCTCCTGAAGTCTCTCACCGGTAAAGAGCGGGAGCACCTGGCCCAGCTCCAGGAGCGGTGGAAGGACGCCATCGGCACCCTGCGGAACTCCCACCTCAAGAAGCACGGCAACCCCCTCTATGTCCTCCCCTGGTACCTAGTCATCGGCGAGAGCGGCTCCGGGAAGACCACCTCCCTCAACAGCGCCCGGCTCTCGTCCCCCTTCATCGATGTCTGCCGCACCTCCGGCGTGTCGGGTACGCGCAACTGCGACTGGTGGTTCTTCGAGGAGTCCATCGTCATCGACACGGCCGGCCGCTATGCGGTCCCCGTCGACGGTGAGAAGGACCGGGACGAGTGGCAGAAATTCCTGTCGCTTCTCGTCAAGTACCGGAAGAAGGAGCCCCTGAACGGCCTCATCGTCACCGTGGCAGCGGACCGGCTCCTGGCGGCGGGCCGTGAGGAGAATGCCGAAGAGGGGCGCACCATGCGCAGCCGCATCGATGAGTTGATGCGGGCATTGGGGGTACGGTTCCCGGTCTATGTGCTTGTCACCAAGTGCGATCTGGTGGAGGGGATGAACCGCTTCGCCGGCCTTCTGCCGGAAAAGGCCCTGCAGCAGCCCATGGGGATGGTCAACCAGGAACTGGCCACCGACGTGGCATCGTTCACCGACAAGGCGGTTGCCGCCGTGGTGGAACGACTCCGGACCCTGCGGCTCCTCCTCCTGCACCAGCCCGAGGCCCGGGAGGCTGACCCGGGTCTTGTCCTTTTCCCCGAGGAATTCGCGGCGCTTCGCGAGGCCCTCGGCGCGTTCATGGAAGGGGCGTTCCGGGAAAATCCCTACCAGGAAACCCCGGTCCTGCGGGGTCTCTTCTTCTCCAGCGGCCGCCAGGAGGGGAACCCCCACTCCCGCTTCTCCGAGGCCCTGGGGCTGGCGGGGGAAAGGGCCACCCTCCCCGGCACCAGCAAGGGGCTTTTTCTCCACGACTTTTTCGCCAGGATACTCCCCGCCGACCGGGCGCTCCTGACGCCGACCCGACGGGCCGTGGAATGGCGCGCCCTCACCGGCAACCTGGGGCTCGTCTCCTGGATGCTCTTTGGCGTTGCCCTTTGCGGCCTCCTCTCCTTCTCCTTTGTGAAGAACATGACCACCATCCGGGAGGTCTCCCGCCAGTTTGAGCGCACCCCGCGGCTGGCGGGCAACTCCGTCAACGATCTCCTGGTCCTCGATGCCTTCCGGCAGGGGATTTTCAAGGTGGAGGAACGGAACCGCGCCTGGTGGATCCCCCGCTTCGGCCTCACGGAGAGCGTCAAGGTGGAGCGGGCACTCAAGGAAAAGTTCTGCCGCCAGTTCAGGGACGGCTTCCTCGCCCCCTACGACCGGCAGCTGGCCGCCGGCGTTGCGGGCCTTTCCTCAGTAACCCCCGACGAACTCTACGCCCAGTACGCCATTCACCTGGCCCGGAGAATTAATATCCTCAATGCGGGGATGAACGGGAAAAAACTGGCTGAACTGACTGCCATGCCCCAGCCCGCATCGGTTTCCTTCCTGTCTGCCGAAACCAGCGCCGGGGTCGATGCCCGCAAGCGTTTCGGCACCCTCTACCTCCACTACCTTGCCTGGCGGGCCGATTCCTCCGATCTGGCCAAGGAGACGGCGCAGCTCCAGGGATGGCTCCGCCAGATCATCGGCCTCAAGGGGGGAAGCCTCGCCTGGCTCGCCCCGTGGATTGACCGGCAGTCGGGGCTTCCGGCGGTGACCCTGGCCGAATTCTGGGGAGGGGGCGCACCGCTTCCGGGAGAGCCGGCGGTTCCCGCCTCCTTCACCCGCAAGGGAAAGGGGGAGCTGGATAGTCTCGTGGCCGAACTGGAAACGGCCCTCGGCGACCCGCGCATCGTGGCCACGGCAAAGGGGGGCCTCGCAACCTGGTACCGGGGGAGCTGCCTCGCTGCGTGGCAGCGCCTGGCGGCAGCATTCCCGTCGGGGTCCGACCGGCTCCGCACCATCCGCGACTGGCAGCAGGCGGCCGCCCGGATGGCCACGGACCAGAGCCCCTACTTCGCCCTCATCAACCGGATGTCCGCCGAACTGGATACCCTGGTGGGTAAGGAGGGGGTGCCCCCTTTCGTGGCCCAACTCTACGCCTTCCAGGTGGCCCGGGCAGGGGGAGCCGTTCCCGGAACCGTGGGGAAGGCGGCCGAGGGGGGCAAGCGCTTCCTTAACTCCCTCGGAGAAAAAATACACCCCGACGCGGTGGCGAGAGGTATCGATACACCCCTTCTTGCCACCAAGTCGTGGCAGGAGTACCAGACGGCCCTGGCGGCCATTGCGCCAGTCGCCTCGTCGCGCCAGCAGGCCTTCCTCCTCGCCTCCCAGACCTTCGGCGACGACCCGGCCACGGGAAAGACCCCCTTCATGGCCGCCTGGGGCGCTGCAGGCCGGCTTCGGGCCGGAGTCGCCGGGGGCGGGCCCGACGAAGCCTTCTGGAGGCTCGTGACCGGCCCCCTCGACTACCTCTGGAGCTACGTCCGGCGTGAGGCCGGCTGCCAACTCCAGACCCTGTGGGAGGAGCAGGTGATCGCCGCAACCCTCGGCATGCCCCCCCAGCAGGCAGGCCCCATGCTCCTCGGCCCCGACGGCCTTGCCTGGCGCTTCGTCAAGGGGCCCGCCGCACCCTTCATCCGGGGGACCGCCGCCGGCTACGCCCCCCGGCAGGTCCTCGGGGGGGCGCTACCGCTGGAGGGCTCCCTCTTCGCCTTCCTCTCTAAGGGCGCCCAGGTTCAGGCTTCGGCGGCGGGACGCCAGCCCAACTACACCGTGGCCGTCAAGGGGCTCCCCACCGACGCCAACGCCGATGCCCGGATCAAGCCCCACGGTACGCGGCTGGAGCTCCAGTGTGCCGGCAGTGCTCAGACCCTCGTGAACCAGAATTTCCCGGTGGGCAAGACCTTCTATTGGTCCCCTGAGACCTGCGGCGATGTCATTTTCCAGATCGAGGTGGGGGACCAGGTGCTCACCAAGCGCTACGGCGGCCCCCAGGCCTTCCCCGACTTTCTCCGGGAATTTGCCGGCGGCTCCCGGAGCTTCCCCGCCCGGGAGTTCCCCGGCGAGAAGGAAGCCCTGGAGCGGATGGGCATCAAACATATCCGCGTGAACTACCAGATCATGGGAGGCGGCCAGGTGGTCAAGCAGGGGAGCGCCATGGCAGGAGCCACGGCCCCACGGGTGATCGCGCGGTGCTGGTGACGGCCTTAAGACCTCAACTCACGGAAGAGAAGGAGCACGACTGATGCTCGGCACAACTGACACTACGGCACACTGGCGCTGGGCAGCCTTCGGCAAGCACCCGGCCGCGGCGGATTACTTCCGGCTTGGGGTGGACTCCCCCTTCGTGGAGGGACTCACGAAATGGGTTGAAAGCGGCTATCGTCTCCTGGCGGAGCGGGTAGAGGAGCCGTCTTCCTTCTGCTCCTGGCGCTTCTGGGGGCGGGGATACGGAAAAGACGGGCTTTTGGTGGGGGTGGTGCGGGTTTCCAGCGACAGCCTCGGCCGTCCCTATCCGCTCCTCATCATGGGGAGCGGACCGCTGGAAGGGTGGGAGGCGCGGTGGGATCTTCTCCCCTTCGCCTGCGAGCAGAGCTGGTGCCAGATCGAGTACCTGGCAACGAATACCTTCGACGACCTGAAGAAGCTGGCACAAGAGCTTCAGACCATCCGTCCCCCCACCAGCGACTGGGATGAACTGGCATCGCGCCGGCAGGGGCTCAACAGGCTCGGCTCACCCGTGGACCCCTACGCTTCGTTCCTGGACCTGCCGGAGTTGGAGCGGCTGGCCGCGGCCCATGGCGGCAAGGGCGAGCTCCATGTTTCCCTCGACCGGGGACCGGTCAACGACAAGATCACTCTCGTAAGCCTCTGGCATCTGCTGACCAAGGGGGGAGCGAAGGGGGTGCCCAACGCCCTCTTCATGGGGGGAACCCTGGAGCGCTCCTTTCTCGCCTTCTACCGGCGGGCGTTGGCACCGGGGGATTTCCTCCACCTCTGGTCCGCTTCAGAGGCGGGAGGATGGAAGAACAGCATAGGAACGGAGTATGCCATGGATATAGCAACCCTCGGGCGCGAGCCGGTTCGCCCCGACCAGCCGGTAGGGGAGGATGTCCGCTACGACCCCCTCTTCGACACTCTTCAGGCGGAGGTGGACAAACTGACCTCCCCGTCCGTGGCCGGGACCATCGATTGGGAAAAGGTGGTGCGACTATCGGTCGACATTCTCGCTACCCGTTCAAAGGACCTCCTTGTGGCCAGTTATCTGGCGGTGGGGCTCATCCAGACCCGCAAGGGGGATGGCCTTGCCCTTGGGCTTCGGGTCTATCGCGATCTATTGGACCGATTCTGGAACGACCTCTTTCCCACGCGAGCACGGGGCCGGCAGCGCTCCGTCGAGTGGTGGCTGGAGCGGACCGACATGGCCCTGCGCCAGTTCGGCGACCTCTCGCTTCCGCCGGAACAGCTTTCGCTCATCGGGGAGTCCTTTGACGCCATCGACCGCTTCCTGCGGGACAATCTGGAGGGTGCCCCCTCCCTTGCTCCACTCCGACAGCAGGTGAGCGCCGCCGTTGACGAGTCCCAGTCTGCCGTACCGGAGCCGCCACGCCCCCTCCTAGAGGAAGTCCCCCGCGACCTCTTTACCCCACCATCCCGACCGGTGTCGGCAGCCGCTCCAGAGCCTCTACCTGCCGGCACCCCCGCGCAGGTGCTTGAGGCGGGGCTCCGCCAGGTGAGTGAGGCGGCCGGTGCCCTGCTGCGCCAGGATCCGGTCAACCCCCTGGCATATCGGCTATCGCGTCTCGCGGCCTGGAGCATGGTGACGGACCTGCCTCCGGCCAGTGACGGCCGGACCCGGATCCCGGCACCCGACCGCCAGGTTCAGACCCTGCTCCAGGAACTGGCCAGCCACGGCGATGGAGAGGCCCTCCTCAAGGCGGCTGAGGTGCGGTTGCCCGAATTCATCTTCTGGCTCGACCTGAACCGCTTTGCCGTCGATGGCATGACACGTCTCGGCGATCGCTTTACCGAGGCCCGCGAAACCATCTGCCGCGAGACTGCCGTGCTCCTCCAGCGGCTGCCGGGGCTCGATATCCTCTCCTTTGCCGACGGCACCCCCTTTGCTGATCCGGAGACCCGCCAGTGGCTGGCCGGAATCGTCTCGCGGGAGACTTCCGATGCAGGGTGCGCTGTCGTGACCGACAGCAACAGCCGCGCCGAGGCCATCGCCCGGGAGGTGGAGGAGGCCCAGGCCCTCATCCGGAGCGGCAAGCTCCTGGAGGCGGTGGGGCGGTTCCAGAAGCAGCTCGGCAACGGCGCTTCCCGCAAGGAGAAGCTCCACTGGCGCCTCGCCCTGGCCCAGCTTCTGGTGAACACCAACCGGGCCCGGCTGGCGCTCCCCCATCTGGAGCAGGTGATTGCCGACATCGGGGACTTCGGCCTCGAAGAGTACGATCCGGCCCTGGCCCTAAGGGGGCTCAAGCTGGCCTGGCTCGGCTTCGACTCCCAGTCCGAGCCCCGCTTCAAGGAGAAGGCCGCCGATACCCTTCACCGCATCGCCCGCCTCGACCCGGTGGAGATGGTGCGGCTGGCCAAGGGGTAGAAATGGCCCCCACAAGATTTGCAAGACCCTTACGCTGATTGCAGCCTCCACGGATGGAGAAACAGTCATCGTTACGATCGTACGAAAGGAGAACGACATGTCGAAAGAAGCATCCGTAGCACCGAAGGAACGGGTCAACATCGTCTACCGTCCGGCCACTGACGGAGCTAGCGAAGAGGTTGAACTGCCGTTGAAAATGCTCGTCATGGGGGACTTCACCGGTAGCCCCGACGGGCGCCCCGTGGAGAAGCGGGACCCCATCGCCATTGACAAGGAGACCTTCAACGATGTCATGAAGGCCCAAGGGATCAGCCTGAACATCGCAGTCCCCAACCGGCTTGCGGTCGAGGCGGGCGAGGAGTTGCCGGTGAGCCTGAAGGTGGAATCCCTCAAGGACTTCGGCCCCGAGGCGGTCGTTGAGCAGGTGCCCGAGATGAAGCGGCTGCTGGAGCTGCGCGAGGCCCTGCGGGCTCTCAAAGGGCCCCTCTCCAACGTCCCCGATTTCCGCAAGAAGATCCAGGAACTGATCACCGACGACGCCGCGCGGGCAAAGCTCCTGGCCGAAATCGGCATCGAAGGGTAAGGAGGAACAGCAATGAGTACTGAAACAAACAACGCGGCAGCGCTTCAGGATCAGGCCACGGGCGAGGTATCGCTCCTGGAGGAGATCGTCCAGGCCACGAAACTTCAACCGGCCGACGAGGCATACTCCATCACCAAGAAGGGGGTCGAGGCCCTCATCGCCCAGCTCCTGGAGCCGGGGACCGAAACCCCGAAGGTCTCCAAGGCGGTGCTCGACGACATGATCGCCGAGATCGACAAAAAGCTCTCCCTCCAGATGGACGAGATCCTTCACCACGCCCGGTTCCAGAAGCTGGAGTCCTCCTGGCGCTCCCTCAACTTCCTGGTGGATCGGACCGATTTCCGGGAGAACAACCGGATCGAGATTCTGAACGTCACCAAGGACGAGCTCCTGGACGACTTCGAGGACGCCCCCGAGGTGGCCAAGGCGGGGCTCTACAAGACCGTCTACTCCGCCGAGTACGGCCAGTTCGGCGGCAAGCCCTACGGCGCCATCATCGGCAACTACGACTTCGGACCCGGCCCCCAGGACATCAAGCTCCTCCAGAGCCTGGCCGCCGTGGCCGGCATGGCCCACGCCCCCTTCATAGCCGCAGCGGCCCCCCAGTTCTTCGGCTGCGACGACTTCACCGCCCTGCCGAACCTGAAGGACATCAAGTCGATCCTTGAAGGGCCCCAGTATACCAAGTGGCAGTCGTTCCGCGAGAGCGAGGACGCCCGCTACGTGGGGCTGGCCCTTCCCCGGTTCCTGCTGCGGCTCCCCTACGGCGAGGCCACCAAGCCGGTGAAGAGCTTCAGCTACGAGGAAAGCGTCTCCGACAGCCACGACCGCTACTGCTGGGGGAACGCCGCCTTCTCCTTCGCCACGCGCCTCACCGACAGCTTCGCCAACTTCCGCTGGTGCGCCAACATCATCGGCCCCCAGGGGGGCGGCGCCGTGCACGACCTGCCGCTCCACCAGTACGAGGCCATGGGAGCCATCCAGACCAAAATCCCCACCGAGGTGCTGGTCAGCGAGCGGCGCGAGTTCGAACTGGCCGAGGAAGGGTTCATCGCCCTCACCATGCGCAAAGGGAGCGACAACGCCGCTTTCTTCTCCGCCAACTCCGTGCAGAAGCCGAAATACTTCGGCACCAGCAAGGAGGGGAAAGAGGCCGAGCTCAACTACAAACTGGGGCTCCAGCTCCCCTACATGTTCATCGTGAGCCGCCTCGCCCACTACCTGAAAGTCATCCAGCGGGAGCACATCGGCACCTGGAAGGAGCGGGGCGATCTGGAAAACGAGCTGAACCTCTGGATCCGCCAGTACGTTTCAGAGATGGACAATCCCATGCCGGGCGTGCGGAGCAGAAGGCCCCTGCGCCAGGCCCAGGTGACCGTGGAGGAAGTCCCCGGCGAGCCCGGCTGGTACCGGGTCGGCCTCAAGGTCACCCCCCACTTCAAGTACATGGGGGCGTACTTTACGCTGTCGCTGGTCGGCAAACTCGACAAGGAATAGGCTCGCACCCGTCTTCACGGCATCTTCACCCTGTCCCCTGTCGTGCAATCCTCGACGTAGCGCTGCTACGCCTGCGGTTGCACTCGGTCGTCCAGGGCAAATCTGCCGCAAATCCGGGCGCGATGGAATTTGATGAATTGTTTTGCATGCGGCCCATAACGGGCCGCGTATTCCACACCACAAGGAGGAAGTAATCAATGGCAATGCCCGCACATCTCACCCTCACCGGTGAAAAACAGGGGAAAATCGACGGTTCCTGCGAACTGCAGGGGCGTGAGAAAACCATCCTCGTCTTCTCCATGAACCACGATATCCACATGCCGAAGGATCCCCACTCCGGGCTTCCCACCGGCAAGCGGATCCACGGCCCCCTGAGCATCGTCAAGGAGTTCGACGCGAGCTCCCCCAAGATGTACCAGGCCCTCTGCACCGGCGAGCACCTCAAAGACGTCACCCTCAAGTTCTATCGCATCACCAAGCAGGGGACCGAGGAGCACTACTACACCATCAAGCTTGAAGACGCCATCGTGGTCAGCATCAAGCCCTACATGCCCGTAACGCTTCTGGCCGAGAACGAGCCCTACCGCCACATGGAAGAAGTGGCCTACACCTACCGCAAGATCAAGTGGACCTGGGAGCCCAACGGCATCGAGGCCGAAGATTCCTGGAGCGTGCCCAAGTAAGCAGTTAGTATTGTGTGATGCAATGCCCTCCCCGGCAACGGGGAGGGCAGATTTTATTACCTGCCAAGGAGATAGTTGATGTACCGGAAACTCGCCGTAATCGCAGCCATTACCCTCGCCCTCGGCCAGACAGCCCACGCCGGCTTCAGCCTGAGCGGCCTCCTCGACGCCGGCCAGGATCTGGCCAAGGCCGCCGTCCTTTCCGACGCCGACGTGAAGGCCGTTGCCGCCAACGCCAGCAGCCAGTACGACCAGTCCCACAAGGTGGCGCCCGCCTCCAGCGCCTACGCCAAGCGCCTCGACAAGCTCACCAAGGGGATCAAGATGGAAGGGGGCGTCAAGCCCAACTACAAGGTCTACATGACCAAAGACATCAACGCCTTTGCCATGGCCGACGGCACCATCCGGGTCTACAGCGGCCTCATGGACGCCATGACCGACGACGAAGTGCGCTACGTCATCGGCCACGAAATCGGCCATGTGAGCCTCGGCCACAGCAAGAAGGCCCTCCAGACCGCCTTCGCCGCCTCTGCCGCCCGTAAAGTGGGGGCCGCCAGCGGCAACGCCGCGGCCGCCCTGTCCGAATCGGCCTTGGGCGATCTGGCCGAGAGCCTCGTCAACGCCCAGTTCTCCCAGTCCCAGGAACGGGACGCCGACCAGTACGCCCTGAACCTGATGAAGGCGAACAAATACGACACCAAAGCCTCGGTAACGGCGCTGCGGAAACTGGAAAAGATGTTCGGCAACGACAAGAGCCTCTTCTCCAGCCACCCCGCCCCGGGCGACCGGGCCGATGCGTTGGAGAAGATGCTGTAGGTGGATGTTTAATGTGATGCCCTCCCCGGTGACGGGGAGGGTGGATTTACTCCACGGCTCTGCCACCAAACCCCATATTTCTCTTTATCGAGTAATCGTGTGAATCGTACCTCAACCCCACAAATCCAGGAGACACGTCGACATGGCGCCGCCGCCTGACCCGCACAACAAAGGACGGCTCTTCGTGAGCCCCGATGCGCCGGCGGGCGGTGGTGGACCAGGCTATTTCCGCCAATCCACCAGCACAATGAGCTGTCATGCGCACACTGCCGTGCCGGCCCATGGCTCACCCGCCGCAAGGCGCATGACCCCCCAAGACCATCAGCGCGCCGACACTCTGCGTCGTGCCAAATGCGTCTATGATGCCCTGTGCAAGGCGCAGTCGTGGGTCGGTCCGGCCATCAAGGAAGAGACGGGGTGTGCCCTCGACGAAGCCCTTTCCGGCATACTTCCGGGTGTGGTGCTCATGGTGGGAGGCTTGGCGGCTTCCGCTGCGCTGGGGGGGGCCGTCGGCGCGTTGATCGGCTCGTTCGCCGGCGGCGTCGGCGCCATTCCCGGTGCCGCCGCAGGCGCAGCAGCGGGAGCGGAGCTGGGGATGCTGCTCCTTAACGCCTTGGGGATCGGGTTTCTCGCCGTCTACATTGCCCAGCACATAACGAAAGTATTCGATCTGGCCACCCAGGGGGTAAAAGAGGCCTGGAACGCTCCCTCCTCAGCCATCTCCACCAGCACCAAGGTGAACAACGCATCCCGCACCCTGGCCCGGGCGGTGGCGGTATTCATCCGCCTGGTATTGGAAGGGATCGTGCTGTATCTTCTGGAGAAGGGCGCCGCAATCACCGCCCAGCGCGTGTCGGACGTGGGAGCGAAGCTTCGGGCGAGCAAGCTGGGGGTGCGGCTTGCGGAGTATGTGGAGAGGAATTGGAAGGCGCTGGTTGAGAATCCGAAGTTGAATTCGAGAGGGAAGGACTTTGGCGGTGGCAATCGATCAAAGAAAGCAGATAGCGGTCATAAACATGATACCGCTTTAGCAAGCACAACGAAGGCTGAGACTCAAGCTGCTGGAATTGATGCTCGCATTAGAAAAGTTAGAACGGCTGAAGCAGTTAATGCCAAAATGAAGGAAATGGGAGATGACCCAGCATGGATGCCAGGGACACAGGTTGTCAACCGTGATGCACTGCCTGGGGAAAGATACAACATGGTTCTCGATTCGGATCAAGCAGCTAAGCTGATGGATAACGATATGAGAGGCCTCGGTGGATGGGGGTCGCAAGATACTATTGCTACTCAATCAGTAGCTAGAAATAAATTGGCAATAACAGATAATTACAAGAAAGATGTATCTTTCATTGCCGAGATAGAGGTTGTAAAAACAATGCCACTAGAGGAAGGTATTGCTGGACCTCAGGGGATTTTAAAGGGGGAAGGACATCAAGTACATTTTGAAATTCTTCCACAGCAACGTTCAGAATATTTAAGAGTAAATATTACTCCGGCAAATAAACAGAGCAATTAAGATGCATAGGCAGCACAGGGGTGCTCGAAGAACTTTTTCACTTTGGTTCGGTTGTTCTGTAAATGCCGCATATGCTTTCTGGCCTTTGACTCAAGTTGCTTGGCAT
>NZ_JAUQXO010000063.1:0-77078 GCF_030834625.1 Geobacter sp. | reverse complement strand
CTGCGGATACTGCGGGAAAAGAGGCTCCGGATACTCTACTTCGGACTGGAGTCGGGGGATGACGCGACGCTTGCGGCGGTGAACAAGGGGTTTACGGCGGAGAAAATGGCGCAGGAGGCCCTGAAGGCCCGGGAGGCGGGGATGAAGCTGTCGGTTACGGCCATCCTGGGGGTAGCGGGCCGGGGGCGGAGCCTCGAGCATGCCCGGGCCACGGCCGCATGGGTGAACCGGGTGAATCCCGAGTTCTTTTCGCTCCTCACCCTCTTTCGCCGGCACAACGAGAAATTCATCGATTCATTGGACCAGTGTACTCGCCGCGAGCTCTTGGCCGAGGCCCGCGAACTGCTGACGCACCTCTCCCCCCAGCGGACCATTCTCCGCTCCAACCATGTCTCCAACTTCCTGGAGCTTTCGGGAAGCTACCCCAAGGACCGGGAGCGGCTTATCGCTTCCGTTGAGGAAGCCATTGCCCATCTTGAGGGGATTCCGGGGTACCTGGACGAGGTGCCGGAGTACGGGGAGGAGTACTACTGACTCAAGGAATCAACCAGGCAGGACACACCCCGTCAAAACCTTGACCGAAACATTTCAAAATGCCGTACTTATGACCGGCTATGGGTCTTATCGGCTCAGCTGCGCATTTCTTTAGGCATTTCCCGCCCAACGCCATTACCTTCTCCGCGTTCCAACATCATCTCTTTCTCTCTATCTGGCACAACGGTTGCACAATTACGGGTGAGCTTTCAAAGGGCTTGAATTCTCAAGGAGATTTTACCCTATGGCACACCCGGCGGCCGAAGCAATCGATCTTCAGCCAGCAACAAGCAATTCGGACATCTACATGGCCGTGGCGCTTATCGGCGTCCTGGCCCTGATGATCGTGCCGCTGCCGGCGTTTCTCCTCGACGTCTTCCTTGCCGCAAACATCACCATTGCGCTGGCGATCCTGCTGGTGGCCCTCTATACGCAACAGCCCCTCGATTTCTCGGTCTTCCCGTCGGTGCTGCTGGTCACGACCCTCTTCCGCCTCGCCCTGAACGTGGCCGGCACGCGGCTCATCCTCCTCCACGGCAACGAGGGGACCGAGGCGGCGGGGCATGTGATCAAAGCCTTCGGCCAGTTCGTGGTGGGGGGGAACTTCGTGGTGGGGGCGGTCATCTTTCTCATCCTCGTCATCATCAACTTCACGGTCATCACCAAGGGCGCCGGCCGGGTGGCCGAGGTGGCGGCCCGCTTCACCCTGGACGCCATGCCTGGCAAGCAGATGGCCATCGACGCCGACCTCTCCTCGGGACTCATCAACGAGAAGGAGGCCCGCCGCCGCCGCTCGCGGGTGTCGCGGGAGGCCGATTTCTACGGCTCCATGGACGGTGCCAGCAAGTTCGTGCGCGGCGATGCCGTTGCCGGCATCCTGATCATGCTGGTGAACATCATCGGCGGTTTCGTCATCGGCGTCTGGCAGAACGGGATGCCCCTTGAGACGGCCCTCTCCAATTATACGCTCCTCACCATCGGCGAGGGGCTCGTGGCCCAGATCCCGGCCCTCATCATCTCCACTGCCGCCGGTATCATCGTGACCCGCTCGGCCGACGAGAAGAATTTCGGCCACGAGATCACCGGCCAGTTCCTCAACTACCCCAAGGCCTTCTACGTCTCCTCCGGGGTCCTCTTCGCCTTCGGCCTCATTCCGGGGCTCCCCCACTTCGCCTTTTTCCTCCTTTCGGGGATCGCCTTCCTGGGAGGCCGTGCCGCCAAGGAGATCCCCCAGGTGATGGAGGACGAGCTGACGGCGCTCCCCATGTCGGCCGAGTCCGGCGAGACCGGGGACCAGGCGGCGATCCGCCCCCTCGACATGCTGGAGCTGGAGGTGGGCTACGGACTGGTGCCCATGGTGGATGCGGCCCAGGAGGGGGAACTCCTGGAGCGGATCCGCTCCATCCGCCGCCAGTACGCCCAGAAGATGGGGTTCGTGGTGCCGCCGATCCATATCCACGACAACCTGCAGCTGAAGCCCCACGAGTACAACGTCCTCATCAAGGGGGCCAAAGTGGGTGGCGGCGAGCTGGCGGGACAGTACCTGGCCATGGATTCCGGCGCCGTGGCCAGTCAGGTGGAGGGAGTCCGGACCACCGAGCCGGTCTTCGGCCTGCCGGCCATCTGGATCAGGCCCGAGGCGAAGGAGCAGGCCCAGCTCTTCGGCTACACCGTGGTGGACAGCACCACGATCATCGCGACCCACATCAGCGAGATCATCAAGAAGCACGCCCACGAGATGGTGGGGCGCCAGGAGCTGCAGCAGCTCCTGGACAACCTGTCGTCCAGTTTCCCCAAGGTGGTGGACGAACTGGTGCCGAACCTCCTGAACCTCGGCACGGTGCTCCGGGTGGTGAAAAACCTCCTGCGGGAAGGGGTCTCCATCCGGGACCTGCGGACGATCCTGGAGACCCTGGCCGACTACGGCGGGCTCACCAAGGACCCGGAAATGCTTACCGAGTTCACCCGCCAGGCCTTGGGGCGCTACATCGTCGACCAGTACAAGCGGGACGACGAGACCCTCTGCATCATCAGCCTCGACCGCCGGGTGGAGGAGATCGTCGCTGAGGGGATCCAGCCGTCGGAGCAGGGGAGCTATCTGGCCATCGAGCCGAACACGGCCCAAGTGATCCTCTCGGGCATCCGGCAGGAAATCGAGAAATTCAATCAGGTGGGGACCACTCCGGCGCTCCTGGCGTCGCCGTCCATACGGCGGCACGTGAAGAAGCTCACCGAGCGGTTCGTCCCGAACCTGGCGGTGCTGTCTCACAACGAGATCCCGTCCAACGTCAAAATCCAATCGTTAGGGGTGGTAACTCTCAATGCTGGTTAAAACATTCGAAGCGGTGGACATGTCGGAGGCCCTCCGGATGGTCAAGGCAGAGCTTGGCCCGGACGCCATGATAATCTCCTCGAAGAAAGAGCGTCGGGGAGGAATCCTCGGGCTCTTCTCCAAGCAGGTGGTGCAGGTGACTGCGGGGATTGAGATGAAACCCCGCCAGCCGGCGCCCAACCCGTACCGGGAGGCCCAGGAACAGCATCTCTCCGCCAAGGAGATGATGGAGAGCTCCATGCTGGCCCCCCTGGCCCGGGAGCTGAAGGACCTGCGGGAGCGGGTTGAGGTCCTTACCCGCAAGGAGGCGGCCGCCAAGGCTCAGGCGGCGGCCCAGACCACGCCGGCGGCTGAGCAGATCGTCCGGGCGGCGCCCGCCGCCGACGTGCCGAAGACGATCCAGAAGCAGGACCTGGAGGAGATGAAGAAGCTCCTCTTCAAGACCCTGGCCGCCAAGGAGGCCGGCGAAGGGGTCACCCCCGCCGAAAAGGCCGAAGTATTCGCAAAGCCGGCGCCAGCCGCTGCCGACGGCGGCAAGGGGGGCTTCAGGGGTGCGCTTCGGGTGATCATGGGCGAGCTTCACCGCAAGGGGCTCGAGCGGGGTGCGGTGCGGACGGTCATGGAGCAGGTGGAGCCCGAGGCAAAAAAAGGGGGGACCGTCGAGGCGATCCGCTCGTTCCTTCCCCAGGCATTTACTACCGTCATCAAGTGCGCCGGTCCCCTGGCCCTCAAGAAGAACAGCCCGCGGGTCATCGCGCTGGTGGGCCCCACGGGGGTCGGCAAGACCACCACCATCGCCAAGCTGGCGGCCCACTACGCCCTGCGGGAGAATCACCGGGCGGCGCTCATTACCATCGACAACTTCCGGGTCGGCGCCGTGGAGCAGCTCAAGACCTACTCCCGCATCATGGGAGTTCCCGTGGAGGTGGCGTCAACGCCGGCGGAACTGGAGGCGGCCATCGAGCTCCACGCCGACAAGGAACTGATCCTCATCGACACGGCCGGCAGGAGCCACAAGGATAACGAGAAGATCGAGGAGCTGAAGGGGTTCCTGGAGTCGCGGTTCGCCATGGAGATCCACCTCTGCCTCGCGGCCACCACCCGTGACCGCGAGCTCCAGGAGGTGGTGGAGCGGTTCGGCATCCTCCCCATCTCCCGCGTCATCTTCACCAAGCTGGACGAGAGCGAGAGCTATGGCACCATTGTCAACGCTCACCTGCGGACCAAGTTCCCGCTCTCTTACTTCACCACCGGGCAACGGGTGCCCGAGGATCTGGAAATCGCGACTCCCGGCAGACTTGCCGGGCTCGTCCTGGGGGAGATCAAGGAATGAACGTCACGGCGACGACCGGAGACCAGGCCGACAGCCTTCGGCAACTGGCCACCTCCGTAAGCAAAAAGCGCAAGGCCACGGCGGCGCGATCCCACGATGGGCAGAACCAGAAGGGAATCAGGGTCATCTCCGTGACCAGCGGCAAGGGGGGGGTCGGCAAGAGCAACGTCGTCGTCAACCTTGCCCTGGCCCTGGCCAGCCGGGGGAAGAAGGTCCTGATCATCGACGCTGACCTGGGGCTCGGCAACATCGACGTCCTCCTTGGCCTGACCCCGGACTTTACCCTGAACGATGTCTTCGCCGGGAAGAAGCGGCTTGAGGAGATCATCACGGAAGGGCCGGGCGGGATCAGGATTATCCCGGCCGGGTCGGGGCTCCCCGATTTCACCTCCCTGGGGCTCCAGGATCGCGTCAAAATCATGGATGAGCTCGACGCCCTGGAGGAGGATTTCGACATCCTCATCGTCGATACCGAGGCGGGAATCTCCGACAACGTCGCCTACTTCAACACCGCCTCCCAGGAGATCGTGGTGGTGGTAACGCCGGAGCCCACCTCCATCACCGACGTCTACGCCCTCATCAAGCTCTTGGCCACGCGGCACGGGGAACGCTATTTCAAAGTGCTCGTCAACATGGCCCGCGACACCGACGACGCCCTCCAGGTCTTTGCCAAACTCTCCAACGTGACGAGCCGGTTTCTTGACATCTCCCTGGACTACCTGGGGTGTGTCCTGCGGGACGACGCCATCCTGGAAGCGGTCAAGTGCCAGACGCCGGTGATCGAGCTCTGCCCCGACTCTCCTGCCGCAGGGTGCTTCACCACGCTTGCCCGGCGGATTCTGGAAAATGGCGGCGAGCGTCGGCTCAAAGGAAACGTGCAGTTCTTCTTCAGGAGATTCCTCGGCGCCGACGCCGGAACGGAGAACGTATGAACTGTCTGGTAAAGGCATACGAGCAAGAGGCTCAGCGTTCGTCGGCCCAATCCCGCGACGAGCTGATCGTAACCCATCTGCCGCTGGTCAAGTTCCTGGTGGGGCGAATTGCCTCCCAGCTCCCCCCCCACCTGGACCAGGAGGACCTGATGAGCGCCGCCGTCATCGGCCTCATCACCGCCGCCGAGCGTTTCGACCCCTCCCGGGGGGTGCAGTTCAAGACCTTCGCCGAGCAGCGGATCAGGGGGACCATCATCGACGAGCTCCGCTCCCAGGACTGGCTCACCCGGTCGCTGCGCGACAAGTTCAAGAAGCTGGAGCGGGAATTCGTCAAACTCGAACATCGGTTCGGCCGCAACCCCACCAGCGAGGAGGTGGCCAAGTCCCTGGAGATCAGTGTGGACGAGTACCACCAGATGCTTGAGGAGATCCACCTTCTCTCCTTCGTGAGCCTCGACGAGTCGTGGGAGGATGAGGACGGCAGCCCCTTCGGGCTCTTGGACATCCTGGAGGACAAGGGGATCGAGAACCCCCAGAGCCAGCTCATGGCCCGGCAGATGCTCGACTCGCTCACCGAGGCCATCGAGGGGCTCCCCGAGAAGGAGCGGCTGGTGATCACCTTCTACTACTACGAGGAACTGAACCTGAAGGAAATCGGCGCAGTGCTGGATCTGTCCGAATCACGCATCTCCCAACTCCACAGCCAGGCCATCGTCCGCCTCAGGGCGAAGATGAAGAACATGAGGTGAACCCATGAACAGCGGCATCTATTCGGCACTCACGGGGAACATCGCGGCCATGAAACGGCTCGATGTCCTGTCCAACAACCTGGCCAACGTCAACACCCCCGGTTTCAAGAAGGACCGGATGACCTTCGAGAGCATGCTCCAGGCGGTGGGCGCCCAGCCCCGCCCGGGCGGCGGCACCGATGCGCCTGTCTATGCCGAAACCGCCTTTTTCACCGACTACTCGGCCGGCTCCGTGAAACAGACCGGCAACACCTTTGACCTGGCCATCGACGGCGACGGCTTCTTCGCGGTCACCACGGCGGACGGGCAGCGGGCCTACACCCGCCAGGGGAACTTCCGCCTCGATGCGGGCGGCCGGCTCGTGACCGCCGATGGCGCCCGGGTGGCCGGAGGCATCATTATTGCTGGGGGTAAGGTGGAGATCAACGGCGAGGGCGAGGTCTTCGTGGACGGGGGGCAGGTGGGGCGGCTGGAGGTGGTCGATTTCCCCAAGCCCTATGCCCTCCAGAAGATCGGCAGCGGCCTCTTCGTGCCGGCCGACCCCCAGGCCACGCCCCAGCCGGTGACCGGCGAAAAGGTGCGGCAGGGAGTCATCGAGGAGTCCAACGTGAACACCGTCCAGGAGATGGTGCAGCTCATCGAGACGAACCGCTACTTCGAGATGTGCTCCAAGGTGGTCAAGGCCTACGACGACCTGACCGGCAAGGCAGCCAACGAGATCGGGAAGATCTAATGTGATTCCGTAGGGGCGGGGTTCCCCCGCCCAGGGCGCGGAAACCGCGCCCCTACATGGCGTACAGGTGAGAAAAAAGGAGAAAAACATGATCAGAGCATTGTGGACGGCGGCCTCAGGGATGCAGGCCCAGCAGACGAACATCGACGTCGTCGCTAACAACCTGGCCAACGTCAACACCGCGGGGTTCAAGAAGAGCAGGGCAGACTTCCAGGATCTCATGTACCAGAACATGAAGACCACCGGAGCCCCCTCCACCAACTCCACCCAGATCCCCTCCGGCATCCAGATCGGCCTTGGGGCCAAGCTGGCGTCGGTGACCAAGATCTTCACCGAGGGGAACATCAACCAGACCGGCAACGAGCTCGACATCGCCATCGAGGGGGACGGCTTCTACCAGATCCAGATGCCCGACGGAACCACCTCCTATAGCCGTTCCGGCAGCTTCAAGCGCGACAGCCAGGGGAGGGTGGTCACCTCCGACGGCTATCCCCTGATCCCCGAAATTGTCATCCCCAACAACGCCACGGCCATCAACATCGGCAACGACGGGACCGTGTCGGTCTCCCAGGCGGGGCAGACGAGCCCCACCAACGTGGGGAACATCCAGCTGGCCACCTTCTCCAACCCGTCGGGGCTCCTGGCCCAGGGGAAAAACCTCTTCCAGGAGTCCGACGCCTCGGGCAACGCCACCACCGGCACGCCGGGCCAGAACGGCCTCGGCACCACCGCCCAGGGGTTCCTGGAGATGAGCAACGTGAGCGTCATGGAAGAGATGGTGAACATGATCACGGGGCAGCGGGCCTACGAGGTGAACTCCAAGGCGGTCCAGACCGCTGACGAAATGCTCCAGACGGCCAACAGCCTGAAACGGTAAGAGGCGTAGCTGACGTGATGCCCCTCACCCGGCCTTCGGCCACCCTCTCCCCAAGGGAGAGGGGCTGGGGGTGAGGGGATACAGGAAGTGATATGAAGCACGCAATAACGATACTCGTTCTCATAATGGCTTTGGCCTCAACCGCCATGGCCGCCCCGGCCACCCAGACCATCCCCAATGCCCGGGTGAAGGAGGCCATCGCCGAATTCGTCCGGCAGAAGACCGATGGCCTCGGCATGGAGACGACCCTGCGGCGGATCGGCTACCAGGGGGACCTGAAGCTCCCCGCCGGGGAGGTCAGTTTCGAGGTGGCGGCACCGAACCGGTGGGAAGGGTGGGGGAGGGCGAACCTTGCCCTCATCGTCCGGGTAAACGACCGGGTGGAGCGCAATATCTCCGTTCCCGTGGAGGTGGAGGCCTTTGCCGACACGGTGGTGGTGCTCCGCGCCCTGGAGCGGGGCGACGTCATCGGTACAGCGGACGTTACGGTACAGCGGCGCGACCTCTCGACCCTCACGGGGCGGGTCTACCGGAGCGCGGATGAGGTGGTGGGGAAGCGGGCCCGGGTGCCCGTACGTGCCAACATGCCGCTGCGGGGTGACCAGCTCGAAAAGGTGCCCCTGGTCAAGAGCGGCCAGCTCGTCACAATCATCGTCGAGAACCAGACCATGCGTCTCACCGCCACCGGCAAGGCCCGGGGCAATGGCGCCGATGGGGACATCGTCATGGTCCAGAACCTCGGCTCCCTCAAAGAGGTGCCGGCGCGGGTAGTGGATTCGGGAACTGTCCAGGTGGACTTTTAGGAGTACGTCAGTGAACCGATTGGCAGTGTCAATACTTTGTCTCGCCCTGGCGGGGTGCGCCATCGAGAAGGCGGAAGTGAGGACCCCCTCCTTCGATGAGCAACTTCCGGCGCCCCGGCCTTCCTACACCAACGGCTCCATCTGGCAGGCGTCCAACGCAGGCCTGATCGACGATCACAAGGCCCGGAACCGGGGAGACATCATCACCGTTCTGATCGTGGAGCAGGCAAGCGCCAGCAAGGAAGCCACCACCGATACGGACCGCCAGGCCAACATTTCGGCGAGCATACCCTACCTCATGGGGCTTGAGCAGCAGATCGCCAAAATGACGAGCGCGGACCCCAACAACCTTCTGGGGGCCAGCACCAGTTCCAAGTTCGAAGGGAGCGGCGCCACCACCCGCAAGGAGAACCTGGTGGCCACCATGACGGCAAAGGTCACCGACGTCCTTCCCACCGGCAACCTGCTCATTGAGGGGCGGCGCAACGTGAAGGTGAACAACGAGGACCAGATCCTGATCCTCCAGGGAACCATCCGTCCCCGGGACATATCTCCGGACAACACCATCAACTCCACCATGATCGCCGACGCGCGGATATCGTACACCGGCAACGGTGTCATCAGCGACCGGCAGCGGCCGGGATGGTTGTTGAACATTCTGGACTATATCTGGCCCTTCTAGTGGAGGGAAACGCGCCCTTTCCGCAATCTCGGCGTTGGGCGTCGGAATTTCCTTGTGCGGCGTACCTCGGTACGCCTCCGCGGAATTCCTAGCCCGCCTTGACCTTGCGAAAAAATCGCGTTTCCGAACCGGCAGTGGTTTAAACGGAAAAAAACATGAAAAGAATTTTTGCACTGCTCATCTTTCTTCTGGCTCTTCCCCACCTGGCCCTGGCGGTCCGGATCAAGGACATCGCCAGCTTCGACGGCGTGCGGGAGAACCAGCTCATCGGCTACGGCCTCGTGGTGGGTCTCAACGGCACCGGCGACAGCGACCAGACCAACTTCCCGGTCCAGTCCCTGGTGAACATGCTGGAGCGGATGGGGACCACGGTGAACCGCAACGACATCACCGTGAAGAACGTGGCCGCCGTCATGGTGACCGCTAACCTTCCCCCCTTCGCCAAGCAGGGAACCCGGCTCGATACCCTCGTGTCGTCGGTGGGGGACGCCAAGAGCATCGCCGGCGGCACCCTCCTCATGACCCCCCTCAAGGGGGCCGACGGCCGGGTCTACGCCGTGGCCCAGGGAGGGGTGCTGACCAATTCCTTCTCTTACGGGGGACAGGCGGCATCGGCCCAGAAGAACCACCCCACCGCGGGGCGCATTCCGAACGGCGGCCTCGTGGAGCTTGAGCTTCCCAACGTGCTGGCCGACCGGGGACAACTCCGCCTCAACCTCCACCAGCCAGACTTCACCACCGCCACCCGCATCGCCCAGGCGGTGAATGACCGGTTCAAGGGTGGGATCGCCGCGGCCGCCGATCCAGGCTCGGTCATGATGACCCTTCCCGATGCATACAAGGCGCGGGTCGTGGAGTTCGTCTCCGAGATGGAGCGGCTCGACGTGCGTCCCGATGCCCTGGCCAAGGTGGTCCTCAACGAACGGACCGGCACCATCGTTATCGGCGACAATGTCAGAATCTCGACAGTGGCGGTTTCCCACGGCAACCTCACCCTCTACATTAAGGAAACCCCCAAGGTCTCCCAGCCCCAACCCTTCAGCAGGACCGGCGAGACGGCCGTGGTCCCCCGCACGGAGATCAAGGTGAGCGAGGATGGGGGAGGGCTCGCCGTGGTGAAAGAGGGGGCCAGCATCGGAGAGGTGGTCCGGGCTCTGAACGCCCTTGGGGTGACGCCGCGGGATTTGATCGGCATCCTCCAGGCCATTAAGGCCGCCGGCGCCATGCAGGCCGAGGTGGAAGTGATCTGATTGTGTCTGAAAACGTTGGCATGCAACGTGCTGCATGAAATGCGAGGACAAGGGCCTCGCATTTTTTTACTCAAGTTTTCGCGGATTTTGCCGAAAGGAACACCATGCAGACAACCATCCCCACCGACACCGTTCTTCAGGAGAGCGACGCCTCCCGTGCCCGGCAGCTGGCTGCCAGGGGGAACAACGCGAAGGCCGCCCGGAAGGTGGCCCAGGAGTTCGAGGCCATGTTTGTGGGCATGATGGTCAAGTCGATGCGCGAGACCGTGGGGAAAAACGAACTCACCGGCGGCGGCAAGGGGGAGGAGATCTTCCAGTCGATGCTTGACCAGGAGTACGCCACCGCCATCGCCACGAGCCAGGGGGGAATCGGGCTCGCAACCATGATCGAGAAACAGCTTGTCCGTGAAACGGCGGGCCGCACCGAAAATACGCCGGTTATCATTCCAAAGGGTGAAAGAAAACCATGACCGTAATCAACGATACCGTATCACTTTCCAGCGCCGCTGCCGTGCGCTCCCCAGCCGTGGAGAAGCAAGCCGCGCCCGCGCCGGCTCCAGCGGCAGGAGCGGTGTCATCGACGGACCGGGTGGAACTTTCTCTCGGCAAGTTGCAGGTGGAGCGGCTGAAGCAGGTGGCCCCGGCGGAAGAAACGATTCGCACCGACCGGGTGGCGGCCCTTAAACAGCAGGTGGCGGACAGCACCTACGCGGTCGATTCCCGGCGCGTGGCGGGCAAGATGCTGGCCCTGTTCCGCTAGGTAACGGAGGACGTAATGGCTTACGGCATGACCAATCTGGTGGATGTGCTCCACGCCCGCAGGGCGAGCATGGAGGAGATGGTCCGGCTTCTGTCTGAAGAACGGGAGGCGATCATCAGCTGCGATACCGAGCGGCTCCACGAGACGACCTCCCGCAAGCTGGAAGTGGCTGCCGCCATGGAAGTGCTCGACGGTAACTGTCGCCAGATCATGGCCCGGGAAGCGGAGCGCCTCGGCCTGCCGGCCAATGCCACTCTTACCCCAATCATCGGCCGGTGCGCCGCTGATGAAAAGGCTGACCTCGCGGCTTTGCAGGAGACGCTCGTTGGCCTCGCCGGCGAGATCCGGCGGATGGTGGACGACAACCGGCGGTTCCTGGGGAGTTCCCTCACCACCATCAACCGGTCCCTTGCCTTTTTCCAGAGCCGCTTCACCGTTTCCGAGACCTACGGCGGCTCCGGCCAGATGGTGGAGCGGGGCGCCAACTCAAGTTTACTCCGCAGGGAGATCTGACCCATGGCCATACAGAGCCTTCTTGACATCGGCAAGAGCGGTATCCTCGCCCAGCGGCTCGCCCTCGAAGTGACGAGCGAGAATATCACCAACGTCAATACCCCCGGCTACTCGCGGCAGACCACCATTTTCCAGACCGGCATCGTGACCGAAGAGCGCGGATTCCCCATGGGGACCGGGGTGAAGGTGGCGGAGATTCAGCGGGCCTACGACGATTTCCTCCAGACCCAGCTCAAGACCGAAGGCTCCACCAGCGGCTGGAGCACCACGGTCCTCAACGCCATGAGGCGGGCCGAGCAGCTCTTCAACGAGTTCACCGCCGACGGCCTCGGCAAGTCGATGCAGGAGTTCTTCAGCGCCTGGCAGGACCTGACCGCCAACCCCCAGGGGCAGCCCGAGCGGCAGGCGGTGCTGGCCCGGGCCCAGCAGCTTGTGGACCAGTTCCACCGGATCAACAGCTACCTTACCGACATCAAGCGCGAATCGAACCAGTCACTTGAGGGAATCACTGCCGACATCAACAACGACCTCACCCGGATTGCCTCCCTCAACGACCAGATCAAGATGATCGAGATCCGGGGCGCCCGGGCCAACGAACTGCGCGACCAGCGGGACCTGCTGGTGCGGCAGCTCTCGGAAAAGGTGGGGATCACCTACCTGGAGGATTCCGACGGCTCCATCAATGTGAGCCTCACCCTCGGCCAGCCGCTGGTGCTCGGCAACAAGGCCGCCAAGCTTTCCCTGGAGGCCGATGCCGCCAATAACGGCTTCTACAAGATCATGGCCGCCTCCCCCGGTGGCAATACCTCTGTGGACATCAGCACCATCGCCGGGGGCCCCGGCAACACCCAGGGGATCATGGGGGGGACCCTCCAGGTGCGCGATTCCCTGGTCAACGGGTTCCTGTCCGACCTTGATGAGCTGGCATCTACACTGGCAACGGAAGTCAATAGCCTCCATTCGGCAGGCTTCGGCCTCAACAGCTCCACGGGGCTCGATTTCTTCACCGCCCCGGCAGCCGTGGCAGGGTACAGCGGCCTGGGGGGGATTGATCTTGCCATCACCAAGACGGCCGACATCGCCGCGGCCGATACCGATCCGGCCACGGGGGGGACCGGCAACAACCTGAACTCCCGGGCCATCGCCGGCATCTACGACAAGGTGCTCGCCACCTCCGGCGGGAATATGACGATGGAAGGCTTCTACAACTCCCTGGTGGGCAAGGTCGGCGTCGCCGTGCAGGATTCCGAGCGGACCTCGACCCTGAGCGAAGGGATCATGAAGCAGCTTGAGAACCTGCGGGAGTCCCAGTCGGGGGTATCCCTGGATGAGGAACTTGCCAACCTCATCAAGTACCAGAAGGCTTACGAAGGGGCCGCAAAGCTGATCAATGTCGGCACTGAGATGCTGGACACGGTCCTCGGGCTCATCCGCTAGCGGGATCGTTCGAGTGCGGAAACGGAGAAAAGACCTATGCGCGTAACCCAGAACACGACGGCAAACCTTGTGACGAATAACCTGCAGGTGATCCGCAGAAGGACCGAGGATCTCCAGCAGCAGGCCTCCACGGGGATCAAGGTGAGCAAGCCGAGCGACGACCCGGTAACGGCCCAGCAGATCCTCAACCTCAAGGCCCGGGTGGCCGCCGGCGACCAGTACGGCAGGAACATCTCCAACGGCATTGCCTGGCTCACCATGGGGGAATCGGCCATGTCCGAGATGGGGGGCGTTTTGACCCGGGCCAAGGAGCTTACACTCCAGATGGTCACCGGCACCAATAACCCCGATGCCGTCACCGCCGGCATCAACGAGCTGAACCAGCTGAAGCAGCAGTTCATCATGATGGGGAATACCCAGATGAATGGCAAGTATATCTTCGGCGGATTCAAGAATGACACCCTTGCTTTCGATACGGCGGGAAACTTCCTCGGCACCGACGATGCACTGATGGTGGAGGTTGACCGGGGCGCCCCGGTTCAGATCAACTACTCGGGCGGCGATCTCCTGCGGGGAGGGACCCCGCCGGGGAGCACCGGAACCGACATCGTTGCCGCCTTCGACAATCTCATCACCGCCCTCGGCGCCAACGACATCGCAACGGCGCGGGCGCAACTGGACGAGTTTGATAATGGTCTTGGCCAAGTACTTGCCTTCCGCACTGACATTGGTGCCAGGAGGAATCGCCTCGATGCGGCCAATGGTGTCATCGAGGAGATGAAATTCAGCATCACCAAGATCATGTCGGACAAGCAGGACGTGGACATCATGCAGGTCATCAGCGACCTGTCCAAGCAAGAGACTGCGTTCGAGGCGGCCATGGCGGCCTCGGCAAAAATATCCCAGGTTTCGCTTCTCGACTACCTCAGGTAAGAGAGGGAACGCCAGGAGGGCAACATGTTGGTTCTAACGAGAAAAATGGGCGAGACGATCACCATCGGCGACCAGATCAGGATCAAGGTGGTGGAGATGAAGGGAAACCAGGTGCGCCTCGGTATCGAAGCCCCCGGCGACATGCGCATCTACCGGGAGGAGATCTATCTCAAGGTGCAGAAGGAAAACCAGATTGCCGCAACCTGGAGTCTTGACGATCTTGAGCAGGCCGTCAATTTCGCCGCGGGCCAGAAGGAGTGACCGACGTGAACATAGCAACTTCCCGCTTTGGACAGCTAGAAATAAGCGACGACAAGATTATTACCCTCCCCGACGGGATGCCGGGCTTTTCCGAAAGCCGCTTTACGCTCATCAATCCCGAAAAACATGCACCGTTTTGCTGGCTTCAGTCGCTGGACAATCCCGATCTTGCCTTCGTCGTGGTGGATGCGCGTGAGACATTCCCTGCTTACGCTGTCTCGCTCACCTCTGACGAATATGAGCGGCTGGCCCTCGACAAGAAGACAGAAGTCATCGTTCTCCTCGTGGTGACGCTTGCCTCCGATCCGGCTGCCATAACGGTTAACCTCCAGGGGCCGATCGTGCTCAATCCCGACGGGATGCTGGCGAAGCAGATCGTCCTCGAAGGGAGCAGGTTTCCGACCAGGCACCCCCTCTTCGAAGCGGCTAAAGCCGATAGTGACGCCGACGCCTGTTGCGTTTTGTAACTTTGGCTATCGGCTAACGTGCTGTAATGAGAGCCTTCCGTGTCGATCGGGAGGCTTTTTTAAAAAAATCTGGAATCACGCAATTTTTTTCTAAAGTTTTTTTTGACCCCGCCGATACCTTAACTAAAGGCAGCAAGCGCACGGAAAATCCCGCCGGCCATCGCCGGGGCCCAGGCGAAAAATGGCGAGATCGACCAAGCGCACACACTAAAGGGGTACGGAAACCCCAAAACAAACTCACGGAGGATTTACACCATGCCACTCACAGTCAACACTAACGTAGCCGCCCTGAACGCCCAACGTAACCTCAACCTGACCCAGGTTGGCCTCAACAAGTCTCTCCAGCGCCTCTCTTCCGGTCTCCGGATCAACAGCGCCGCCGACGACGCCGCCGGTCTGGCAATCTCCGAAGGGATGCGGGCCGAGATCCGCTCCATGAACCAGGCCATCCGTAATGCCAACGACGGTGTATCCATGGTGCAGGTTGCTGAAGGCGCCCTGAACGAGGTAAGCAACATCCTGGGCCGTATGCGCGAACTGGCCACCCAGGCTGCTACCGGTACTGTTGCCACAGCTCAGCGTTCCTACATCAACAGCGAATTCGGCCGCCTCGCTTCCGAAATCACCCGTATCGCTAATGCGACGCAGTTCAACGGCATCAGCCTTCTTGCTGCCGCAAAACAAGTCGACATTCAGGTTGGCGTCAAGAACATCGCTGCCAACGACCGGATCGCTGTTTCCCTCGCGGCGATGGATGCTGCTACTCTGACCGTCAACACCGCCATCAACACCTCCTCGAACGCTCAGACCATGCTCGACACCCTCGATACCGCCATCCAGACGGTTTCCCAGCAGCGCGCGCTCCTTGGTGCCGCCCAGAACCGGTTCCAGTCGGTCATCAACAACCTCCAGGTTTCGGTGGAGAACACCTCGGCCGCCGAATCCCGCATCCGCGACGTAGACGTGGCTGCCGAGTCCGCAACGCTTACCCGCGGCAACATCCTGACCCAGGCCGGCACCGCCATCCTGGCCCAGGCAAACCAGCTGCCGCAGAACGCACTTTCACTCCTGCGGTAACACAGGTACTCCAATGATGGTACTAGGGGGAGGCTTCGGCCTCCCCTCTTTTTTTGACTTCGGGTCACAAGATTCTATTCAAGTTTTTGACGTTCCGGCCGATATCTTTTAGTAGAAGGATCGTGTTTTTTGAGGTCTCTCCAGGGATGGAACCCTGAGGCTTTGTATGACGGAGAGTGGTGCCGTAATTGCAGGGTCAGATAAAGGAGGAACTTGTCATGGCAGGCATCAATTTCAGCGGGCTGGCAAGCGGCATCGATACTCAGTCGATGATTACGCAGCTCATGTATCTGGAACGCGCTCCCGAGCGGATTCTCCAGACGAAGCAGAAGAAACTCCAGAGCCAGGTCGACCTGTACAAGCAGATCAAGGACGCCTTGTCCGAGCTTCAGAAGTCCGCCCAGGGGATCAAGACCAGTTCCACTTTCAAGGGGCTCAAGACGGAGGTGGGCGACAGCTCCGTCCTGACGGCATCAGCCTCGAGTACCGCCATGGAGGGGATTCACACGGTCGAGGTGACTACTCTTGCCCGCTCCCAGCGTCAGGTTTCCATCGGTTATGCGAGCAGTTCATCCCTCACCTTCAATACCGGCTCATTCACCATTGACGACGGAGCGGGAACTGTCAAAACGGTTACCATCGCTGAAGGGCAGAACTCCCTCAATGGGATCGTGACGGCCATCAACGAGTCCGGGGCGAACGTCTCGGCCTCCATCATCAACGACGGTTCCGGAGCTCCAAACCGTCTTGTCATTACCGGCAAGGACACCAAGAACTACACCGTTGACTTCAGCGGCCTTGCCGTGCCGCCGGCCGGCGGAACCGGCGCCCTGGCACCGACGCTTCTCGGGGCCGGCGACCCCACGTATCAGGCCGGAACCGCTGCCAGCTTCAAGGTCGATGGCGTCACGATCACGCGCACGTCCAACACCGTGACCGATGTCTTGCCGGGAGTAACGCTGACCCTCCTCAAACAGGGGGTCACCACCTCGGTTACCGTCACCAACGATACGGACAACGTAACCACAAAAATCAATGACTTCGTCAAGGAATTCAACGATGCCCTGACCCTCATCAACAAGCAGTCCGTCTATGACTCCACCGGCAAGACCACCGGCGCTCTTGCGGGCGACTCTACTCTGCGCAACGTCCAGAGCCAGCTGCAGAGGTTGGTCACTACCCCCGTTTCGGGGGCGAGTGGCGCCTACAAGACCCTTGCGTCGATCGGTATTACCAGCGACTCAAAAACAGGTACCCTTTCCGTAGATGCTGCCAAGCTCACGGATGCCCTGAAGAGCGATTTTGACGGGGTCGTTGATCTCTTCACCCATAACGGCGACAAGACGGGCCTGGCGGATAACCAGTACGGGCTTGCCCAGCAGTTTAACCTGGCTCTCGATCGGGTCACCCACAGCTACACCGAGGGGTCAACCAACAATGGTCTCATCGAGAGCAGGATTTACGGGCTTACTAAATCCATCAAGGACATCAATAAGCAGATTGAATCCATGGAACTCCGGATGGAAAAACGCGAAGAAGTTCTCAAAAGAAAATTCTCCGCTATGGAAAGCATGATCAGCAGTCTGACCAACCAGGGCAACAGTCTATTAAGCGCCATCAGTGGCTCAATTATGGGCAGCTAGCAGCGATTACAAGGAAGTTCTGCGCCAGCCAGGAGGTTTACAGTAATGGTAACTGCGTTCAACCAATACCAGAATACCCAGGTCACCACGGCAACCCCGGAGAAGATTCTCCTGATGCTCTACGATGGCGCCATAAACTTCACGCGCATCGCCCGGGAGAGATTGGAGCAGGGGGATGTGGCTGGGAAGGCGAAATTCATCGGCAAGGGATTGGCAATTGTCACCGAACTGATGAACACCCTTAACCACGACGTCGGTGGAGAGATATCTCAAAGGCTGGAGCAGCTCTATGTCTATATTATTGATGAGTATACGGCGGCCAATGTAAACAACTCAGTGAAGTCGCTGGACAATGCTCTCAGAATTCTCACTATACTTCGGGATACCTGGGCCGAGGCTATTGATATCTGGCGCAAGGAGCGGTTAGCGGGCGGCGCACCCGAGCAGCGGCTTCCGGCCCAGGCAGCGGTTTAGTCCATGGATTTTTTAGAAGCGTCAAAGCTTGCCGCCGAGGCAGAGATTCTATTAGGACAACTACTTGAGGAGGCGGTCAGCCTCCTCAGGAATTTTGATACGTCCACTCCGGAAGAGCTTGAGGCAACGATACGGAGACGTGAGGCGATCCTGGAACGTTTCCATGCCATTGACGGCCTTGTGAACCGCCGACTGGAGGACCTAAGTCCACAGGAGCTTGTACAGCTCGAGGATTTCAAGCGATCCCGGGAGGAGCTCGCCAGGAAGATCCTGGAGACCGACTCGCTCATCATCGCGCTAGCCCAGGAACAACTCTCCGAAATCAAGGGCGACCTTGCCACGCTGGCCAAGGGGAAAAACGCCCTTCATGCCTATGAAGGCAGTTCCGTGGTGCGGTCCGGAACCTTGAATGATTCCGCATAGGTTTCCTCTGCTGGTGCCTATTTCCCCCCGCCACCTTTTTCCCCTCTGATCACGTTGATTCACCCACCACAAACCCTTCTTATCGCTTCCCGTCTTTGTCAATAATCAGCAGTCTGATCCGAGGGCGTCATGTTCCCCGGAGTGTATCGGGCTATTTCTGGTCAGTCCCCGGTCCAAAAACGACGAAGTCCCGTGGGATTAACCACGGGACTTCGCTTAACAATACAACGTCGAATATCTGCCGATCAGGGAGACAGGCTGAAGAGCTTCGAAGCGCTTCCTTCCATGGTGGCGGCAGAGCCTGCGTTGCGAATCACGGTCCTGATTGAGTAGGTATTAGGCGCTTTGCCCGCGGTATCCCATATCCAGGTAGTGTCGCTGCTGTACTCCTGTTTTCTTGCCCAAACGCCAGCTTCCATCATTTCGAACGCGTATTCGTAGCTCCCGGTTCCTCCGTTTCCGGTGGCGGTAAGGGTGATCTGTGTGCCCACCCGCTGCGGGCTGACGGGCGAGACGGCCAGGGTAACCGTCGGCTTGGGCGGAGAAACGAGCGTGTAGCTCATTGAGGCTGATCCCTGTGACACCGCCGTAGAACCCGCATTGCGTATCAATACCTTGATAGTGTACGTCGTGTATTTTTTGCCCGTGGTGTCCCAGGTGAAGGCGTTGGCACTGCTGTATGCCTGCACGGTATTCCAGGCCCCATCGTATACCTGGAACGCATACTCATAACTGCCGGTGCCGCCGGTTCCGGTGGCGGTGAACGTTATCTGCGTTCCAACCAGTTGCGGGGTGGCCGGATTTGCCGTGAATGTTACCCTTGGGATTGGCGGGGCGGAAAGAGCATAGTTGAGCGTTGCACTCCCTTCCGATGCTGTGGTCGAACCGGTGTTGCGAATGAGCACGCCGACCTGATAGGTAGTGGCGATCTTTCCGGTTGTGTCCCATGTCCAGGTAGTGGCGCCACTGTAAGCCTGCATGGTTCTCCATGCGCCGGCCTCGAATACCCTGAATTCGTATTCATAGCTGCCGGAACCGCCGCTGCCCGTGGCGGTAAAGGTGACCTGGGTTCCCGCCACCTGTGGACTTGCCGGGGCGGCTGCCAGTTGCACGGTCGGCTTTGGCGGTGCTGAAAGAACATAGTTGAGCGCCGACGCGCCTTCCGATGTGGCGGAGGAACCGGCGTTGCGGATCAGCACCTTGACTGAGTAGGTGGTGGCCGCCTTGCCCGTGGTGTCCCAGGTCCAGGTGTTTGAGCTGCCATAGGGCTGGGCGGTTACCCATGCGCCCCCTTCAATAATCTGGAATGAATACTCGTAGGTTCCGGTTCCTCCGCTGCCGGTAGCGGTGAAGGTGACCGGGGTTCCGATGAGTTGCGGGCCGGCGGGGTCGGCGACCAGCTTTACCGTCGGCTTCGGCGGCGCGGCCAGTGTGTAGCCCAGGGCTGCCATCGCATCATAGGCTGCCGTCGAACCGGCGTTGCGGATGATCGCCCTGACGGAATAGCTGGTGAGGGGACTGCCGGTTGTGTCCCATGTCCACGAGTTGGCAGTGCCGTAGGGCTGCTTCGTCGTCCAGGCCCCGGCTTCCATAACCTGGAATGCGTACTCATAGCTGCCGATGCCGCCGCTGCCGGAGGCCGTGAAGGTGACCGGGGTCCCCGACATCTGCGGGCTTGCCGGAGAGACCGACACGGTTATGGTGGGCTTCGGCGGGGATGAGAGGGTGTAGACAAGGGCTGCGGAATCTTCGGAGGCTGCCGTGGAGCCTGCATTGCGGATCAGCACCCTGAGGTTATAGGCCGCGGCGGCTTTGCCCGTTGTGTCCCACGTCCAGGTGTTGACGGGGCTGTAATCCTGTGTGGTTTGCCAGACAGTCCCTTCCCTTACCTGGAAGGCATATTCGTAGCTTCCCCTGCCGCCGCTGCCGGTGGCCGTAAAGGCGACGGTACTGCCGACCAGTTGCGGACTCGGCAGTTCGGCTGCCAACGTGACGGAGGGCTTGTCACTGACGAACTGAGCCGTAACGGTGCAGTCGGCGGTTATGGGGCCGGTGGTGAAGGTATCGCCCGAGAGGGTACCACCGCAGCCGCTGGCGGAGCCGATCATGTAGCCGGTGGACGGGGTCAGGGTAAAGGAGATGGTGTTTCCTTCCAGAACGGTCTGCACGGTGCTGGGGGAGATGGTTCCGTATGTCGTGGCGGCGGGGGTCACCTTCCAGTAGCGCGGGGCAGCGCTCGTGGTGAACGAGATCACTTCACTTTCGGACTGGTTGCCGGTGGTGTCGGCCGAAATTGCCTTCACATAGTACGTGGTCTCGGCCGCCAGGTTCGTGAGGGTAATGTCGTGCTTTTCCCTGAGCCCCGGTGTTGCCGACTGGTTGTTGAGCAGGTCGGCGGCAAGGCCGAAGACGACCTGGGTGGTCGAGGGCTCGCTGGTGGTCCAGTAGACGACCGCCTGGGTTTCGGTGATGCCGGTTACCATCGGGGTTGTCATGTCGGGTCCGATCGTGTCGGCGGCTCCCTTGGTGGTGAAGGTATAGATCGAGCTCGTGGTCGGGCCGTTGCCCTTCGGGTCGTACGATACCACGTAGTAGGCGTAGGTGGTGGCTGGCTGGAGGTTGGTCAGGACCACCACGTGCTCCTTGAGGTACTTGGTCTCGCCTTCGAAGTTGTCCATGGGCTGACCCTGGATGCCGAAGTAGACGCGGGAGTCGGCGGCCCGGTCGGTGCGCCACTTGATGCTCGCCTTGCTGTCGGTGATACCGATGGCGATCGGGCCGTCGATGATCTGCGGGGCTGCCGTGTCCGGCGGGTTGAGGGTGGTGAAACTGACCGGGGCCTTGACGACTGCACCGTCAACACTGGCGGAGACAACCGTTGCGTTATAGGGGGTGTTCTGGGCCAGGTTGCCGATGGTCAGCTGGTGCCTTTTGTCCCGCTTGGCGTCGGAAACCCGCAGCGTGCCGGGAACGCCTGCCGCGGTGTACTCGATAACCGAGTCGGCCGGGATGTCGGTCTCCCAGGCGATGGTGGCCAAGTCGTAGGAGAGGTGAACCACATCCGGTCCTTTCGTGATGACGAGGGACTTCGCCCTGGGGAGGGTGTCGGTGGTGAAGGTGAGGATCGTGCTCACCGTGGGGCCGTTGCCGACGGCATCCTTGGAACTCACGCGGAAGTAGTAGAGGGTCCCCTGCTCAAGTCCGGTGAGGGTAATGGTGTGATGGGTGACCAGGGCGGCTTTCCCCTCGCTGCTCCCGAGGGCATCGGTCTTACCGAATTCCACGAGGCTGTCGGCGGGCTCGTCGGTGCGCCAGAAGATGACCGCTGACTGGTGAGTCGTGTGGACCACCACCGACCGCTCGATAATGACAGGTGGCGTGGTGTCGGGGGTTGAAAGAGTTTTGAACGTGGCCGGCTGACTCAGGGCCGGGCCGTTTCCGAGGGCATCCTTGGAGGAAACGGTATAGGTGTGCATCGTGGATGGTTTGAGCCCCGTCAGGCGCACCGAATGGTCGGTTACCCGGCCGGCGTCCGCGGTGACGCCGTAGGCGACGCCGTCGTTGTAGGAAACGCCGCTGGTGGCTGGTTCGTCGGTCTTCCAGAGGATAGTGGCCTCCGTGTCGGAGATGTTGACCGCCATGGGGCCCTCGACGATCAACGGCGCCGTCGTGTCGGCCGCGGCCAGGGTTCTGAAGGATACGACGGCGCTGGTGGTCGGGCCGTTCCCCTTCAGGTCCTTTGCCGCTACTTTTACATAGTAGAGGGTGTTGGCTGCAAGCCCCGTGAGGGGGAGCCGGTGGCCGGTTGTCTGGGTTGTGTCATTCTTGGCTGTACCAGGGTTGCTGGTCAGCCCGTAGTAGAGGGTTCCCGTGGAGGGCTCGTCGGTGGCCCACTCCACCGTGGCGCTGTTCTGGGTGATGGAGGTGACGGTCGGCCCTTCGAGGATAACGGGAGGCGTGGTGTCGGCAAGCTGCTTGGTGCGGAACGAAACCACCGGGCTGTTGACCGGGCCGTTGCCCGACGTGTCGGTGGCCGCCACGCTGACGTAGTAGATGGTGTCGGCAAGAAGGCCGCTCAGTGTCTGGGAGTGGACAGACTTCGGAGTCGCGATGGAGTGTCCGGATGCCGGCGGGTTGGCGGTGCCGTACTTGAGCTCTGCCGTTGTCGGTTCGCTGGTCTGCCATTCGACCACGGCCGAGGAGTTGGTGATGGCCGAGACGGAGGGACCGGAAACCACCACCGGCGGTTTCGTGTCGGGGAGGTCTAGGATGATGTTCTGGAGGATGTCGCTCGTGTAGTTAAGACTCCTGAGCATCTGCGGCGAGAATCCGCTGCCGGTCGGAGGGGTGATGTTGACGGAGTAGCCGTTGTACCGGGGCACGTAGAAGGTGTATGAGCCGCCGGCGTCGGAGGTCACGGATTCGGAGTAGAGAATGAAATCCGACAAAGAGGTATATCCGATGCTCAGGGAGACCCCCGCGATTGGCACGCCGTTGCTGTCGGTGGTCTTGCCGGATATCGTCGTCAGGTTGAGCGTGAAGTCTCTGGTGCCGCCGGTGGTGAAAGTCTGGCCGTAGAAGTAGAGGCGTGAACTGAGGGGGACGTGGTTGGCGGTTCCCTTTACGGGGGAAATGATCACGTCGTAGGAACCGGCGGAAAGCGTGACGGAATAGGCGCCGGCGGAGCTGGTGTTGATCTGTTTCGCGATGCTGCCGGTCCCTGAGTAGTAGAAGTAGACGGTGGCGTTCTGAACCGGAGTGCCGTCGGAGCTTAGCACGGTGCCGTCCACCGTTATCGCGGAATTCAGGGCGAAATCCCTCACTGTGTCGGTCAGGAAGCTCAGACCGGTAGATACGGTCGGGGCGAGGGCGGTATTTCCGGCCGGCGGCGAGACGTTCAGCGTGTGGCCGTTGTATGTGGGGAGATAAAGGGTGTAGTTGCCGTTCACGTCCGAAACGGCCGATTCACTGTACAGGATGAACTGCGAGGAGTTGTAGACCATTTGCGCCATGAGCGTTGCGCCGGCCACGGCCGTTCCGCCGCCGTCGACGACCCTGCCGGTCACCGTTGCTATGCCGAGCACGAAATCCTTGGCGGTTGCGGCGGAGAAGTTCTGCCCGTTGAAGTAAAAGCGCGCGCTATACGGGACATGGTTCGCCGTCCCTTTGGCGGCGGATATCATCACGTCGTAGGTGCCCGGAGAGAGGGTTGTGGAATACGCGCCGGTTGTTCCGGTCGTCACGGTTTTCGCCGCGGTCGACGTGCCCGCATAGTTGAAGTAGATCGTTGCACCCTGGACGGCGGTGCCGTCGGAGCTCGTCACGATGCCGGAGACGACAAGGGCCGAATTGAGGACAAAGTCCCTGGCGGTGTTTGCAGTGAGGTTCAGCCCGGAATACATGGTCGGGGCCAGAGCCGTATTTGATGAAGGAGGAGTGACGTTGACGGTGAAGCCGTTGTATGACGGCAGGTAGAGTGTGTAATAGCCGCCGGCGTCGGAGGTTGCGGTCTCCGACACCAGATAGAAGCCGGACGTGATGAGAGACACAACCGACAGGGATGCGCCGGGAACGGGCGTCCCGCCGCCGTCGGTGACTTTCCCCGTAACGCTCACCACGTTGAGAGTCAAATCCCTGGTTCCCGATGTCAAAACGGTTTGGCCGAGAATGTAGAATCGTGCGGATGCGGGTACGTGATTGGCGGTTCCCTTCGTTGCGGAAACTTCAATGTCGTAGGTTCCCGGCGAGAGGGATAAGCCGTAGGCCCCCGCCGTATCGGTCGTGCAGTTCCTGGCGACTGTGGACGTCCCGGTATACTTGAAGCTTACGGTGGCATTCTGTACGACGGTTCCGTCAGAACTTTTCACCGTTCCGGAAACGGTGACGGCCTGCTGCATCAGCACAACGTTCTGGGTCACATCCGCGCCGCTCACCGTGATGCCGTTTACGCTCGACTGGCTGAAGCCGCTTCCGGCGGGCGGGCTGACATTCAGATTATAGATGCCGTTGCCGGCCGAGAACCCGTATCCCCCGCTGCTGTTGGACGTCGTGCTCGACAGGTTGGAGAAGGTCGACGCGTTAATCAGGTCAACCTTCGCATTGGGGAGCGGGTTGCTTCCCCCATAGATAGTTCCCTTCAGCTGGTAGGCGAAGGCATCCGGGCCGAGGGCCAAGATCACGAGAGCGATCACCGCCATAAGGCCTGTCGCAGCTTTGTGCAATCCGCGTTTCATACCATCCTCCTTGCAAAGACCGGTTTGCGGGGTCCGATTTAATTATAGTAAGGGTTGCAATACCAAGGCAGTGTCGCCCGACGCGATGATTCCCGCGGGCAACGTGATGGGGATGAATTCGGCGCCTCCGGGTTCTTTGGCGGTGATGAGGGCCGCTGAGAAATCATTCGTCGGGAAAAGGAAATAGCCGTTGCTATCGGTGGAGAGGGCAAACTCGAGGCGGCTGTCGACGAGTATCGACACCGAGAGGTCGGCGGCGGGCCTGCCGTCGGGGTAGATGACCCTCACACCTCCTGCCATGGAGGGTGCAGTCATGAAGGCGAGGAGGATAAAAGTCGTGCAACACACTAGCATCATTGATTTTTTCGTGTTCATAACAACCTCCTTGCCGCGAATAAAAAAGGCCTGCCATCTATGAATAGATATACGGCAGGCCCGTTCTTGCGCCATTTCGACAGCCCCTCTATCCTGCACGATGCAGGATGGTAGCTTTGTGCCGCCTGGTTACCCAGGGTTTACCATTTCGATGGCTTGCAACGATTCGATTGTACCCTGGCCGGTGCGGACAGGGTGGATGATTCATTTTGTAAATTAAGGTCTTAGTTGCTTTATCGGTGATGTTTAACAGAACTTTAGAAAAAAATGCACGGGACACTTCCCGTGCATTTTTAAGTGGTGGGAGTCGTTTGAATGTGTGGTCAGGCTGGAACCGCAGTCCCCAGTTCCTGAAGCACGGCTGTTGCCGCACTGTTATTGGGGGCCTTTTCAAGGACTCGCCGGAAGAGTTCCGTGGCTGGTTCGATTAGTCCCGCCTCTTTGCTGAGGAGGCCAAGGGTTACCAGCGCTGCGACATCGTCGGGGGCAAAACCCAGGTAGCGGTTATAGGCGTCGAACGCTTCCTCGAACCGTCCGATGGCCTTGAGCAGGTCGCCATAGGGGGGGAGATAGGAGGGAGATACTCCTATGAGGCACTCCATGGCAAGGAGCGAGTTGTCCAGGTCATGGCATTTCAAGGCAAGGGACGCGAACTGCAGCAGCGCATCTTCTGTCAGTGCGTGGGGGGGATCGGTGAACAGGTTTTCATAGTGGGACACCGCTTCCTGGGGGTCATCCCGCAACTCCGCAAGGAGCCCGTTCACGAAATGAATGTAGGGGAGCGCCTTTTCCTGGTCGGGGTGCTTCTGGAGCCCAAGGGCCATGGTTTCCAGCTCCGCGCACTCGCCGCGCACGAAGAGAAGCAGCGCCTTGCTGCGGGTATGGATGAGATCGTGAAGCTGTTCGAGCAGTTTGATTTGTGATGTCTCTTCCTCGGTCATGGAACGGGTGAATTCCGCTTCGAGTTCCCGTACCTTTTCCTGCTCGGCGGCGGTCAGCGCTGCCGCACGTTCCGGATGCCGCTGCCGCCAGACATGGAGCCGGCCGAATTGCTGGTCCTTTTCCCATTGGGAAGCCAGCGCGCTGAAATCGGGAGATTCCTTTTCCTCTTCCAGTCGCGAAGCGACCCTCTCGGTGGTGTCATCCAGAATCCTGATCAGGTTTTCGGTCCCTTCGACGTACGCTTCGTAATACTGGCGGGTGGCGGCCTCAACCTGCTCGTCAGTCAGTTCCTCCGCCTGGGATGCCCCTTTGAGGCTGACGAGGAACCGTTTGATGCCAAACTGTTTCACCAGTCTGGTGTAGTCGCCGAGACTCCGGTCGAGCCGCCGTTCGATCTTGTCCATCTGGACCTTGTGCCGAAAGTCCTGCTTCTTGCCGTTCCGTCCAAAGAGTCCGTCGCAGTGCCGGAGGGCGTCGTTGCAGAGGTTCAGGGTCTCCTGCAGCTTGCCCCGCATGCGGGAGAGTTCCTTGCTGACGGTCCTGTAATGGGCGATCCGTTCTTTTGACGTCGCTCGGGGAATGCGGGCCGCGAGTATGTCGCTGGTGGACGATTCGGCAGGGGGAAGCTCGAACTCGTCAAGGGCTTTGTAGTCGATAAGGGGGATTTTTGCGGCACCGAGCGAACAGTTGTAGACGCGGGCGCCGAGGTTGCGGGCCCAGTGCGCCTGAATCTTCAGCTCGTCGAGGGATTCCAGGTAACCGCGGTTGGAGTCGGCATAGCCGCCGCCGTAGGTCTCGACACGGGGTGCCACCTGACCCAGGTCCGGCCCCACCTTGTTCTCGTTGCTGCCCGCGGCGTGGGTCTGCCCTTCCGCGGAGAAGCAGAGGTTGACCCCGGCGAGTATGATCGTTGTGCACCCCAGATTGACGGCCAGGGAGAGGCCGTAGTTGCTGACCGTCGGGCCGCTGAATTGAAGCGTGTTGACGTTCAGGTCCGTTTTCCAGGGGAACAGGTGGTTGCTGTATACTGATTCCCCTCCCCACTGGCTCAGGAGCAGGGGGGATACGTGGTGGCTGTTGACCAGGAGGGGGGGATTGGGGAGGCCGGCGAAACGGAGCATTTCCCGACTTACGTCGAAGCTGATCTTCTGGGGGTCCACCGACACCACAAAGTGGGGGACGATCCCTTCATCGAGAAGGATCCTGCTGATCCGCGACACGGCAATGACGACCAGTTGGTCGCGGTTCTCCCTGATCCAGGGAAGCGCCGCGTTGAGGGACGGCCCGCCAGCCAGAACGATTGCCGTCCGGCCGGGGAGAAGATTGTGGAGGACAGTGGAAACGGCGAGCCGGTTTTCCGGGAGGTTTTCCAGCTGCTTCAAAATGAACGGGGCACTGTTGTTGGCTACTTGTATCCGGTGGATGCTTGTCATCAGCTGCTGGCTGATGGTCCAGGACAGATTCCTGTATTCCGAGAGATTGGCATCGGTTGCGGCAAGGGAGTCGAGAAAGAGGACCGCATCGAGAAAGATAAAGTCGCTTATCTGGTATTCTTTGGCCCTTTTCTGCCACGAGCCGGAGGTCGTTACTGAAATTTCGGCCGGCAGGTCTTCCAGCAGACCCGATTCCTCCAGGGCGCTGAGGACTTCCGGCAATTCGATGAAGAGAAAGCGCGACCCCGTCGGTATTCCGGAATTGACGATGTGACGTACCAGCATTCCGGAATCGGTGCCGATGATGACAGTGAACTGGTATTCGGCTGAGAGCCTTTCACCGAAGTGGGTCCGGTAGAGGGCATCGGAGCCGATCCTGTTGAAGGCGTTGCGGTTGACGGAATAGAGGTAGCGGTCGCCGAAATCGTTAGTCAAAAAAGATCCGAGAGAGTGCCCGGCAGTTTCCATGATGATCCTTTCCTGCGTTATTCGTTGCCTAACAGGTTCCAGTCGAGGGGGGTTCCCTTTCTGATGTCCCGGGCCGCCTTTCTGCCGAGGAAGAGTTCCAGGTATTTCGTCGGCAGTCCCAGGCCGGGGCGGATGGCTTTCAGGTTTTCCGGCCCGAAGGTTTCGCCTCGGGCGATGTCCCGCACCACGTAGAGGGAGCGGCGGAACTTCAGCGACGGCACTTCCCGCGCCGTGGGGCCGTAGCTGATGCCCCCGAGAGCCTGCCAGGCCCTGAGGGTTTCATCGGCCAGCATCTTCATCTCCTGGGGCTCCAGGGAGAACGCGGAATCGACCCCGCCGTCGGCCCTGGAGAGGGTGAAGTGCTTCTCGATGACCGTTGCGCCCAGGGCCACTGCGGCGACTGCCACCCCTGTCCCCATGGTGTGGTCGGACAGCCCTGCCTCGCAGCCGAACAGCTCGCGCAGGTGGGGGATGGTGCGGATGTTGGTGTTTTCGGGGGTGGCGGGATAGGTGCTGGTGCACTTGAGGAGGATCAGGTCACGGCATCCCCCCTCCCGGGCAGTGCGGACCGTCTCGTCCAGTTCGGCCACGGTCGCCATGCCCGTGGAGATGATCATCGGCTTGCCG
Organism: Geobacter sp.; assembly: GCF_030834625.1. Classification (NCBI taxonomy): domain Bacteria; kingdom Pseudomonadati; phylum Thermodesulfobacteriota; class Desulfuromonadia; order Geobacterales; family Geobacteraceae; genus Geobacter; species Geobacter sp. Next base: position 48,787 of record NZ_JAUQXO010000063.1, on the reverse strand, counting down.
GTGGCGGCAACCCTGCGGATGAGAGGGAGGTCCGTATTCTCGAAGGAGGCGATCTTGTAGCAGGGGACCTGGAGCGCTTCGAGGAAGTCGACGGCGGTTTCGTCGAAGGGGGTGCTGAAGCAGATGAGCCCCCGATCTCGGCAGCGGTCAAAGATGGGGCCGTGCCACTCCCATGGGGTGTATGCCTCCTGGTAGAGTTTGTAGAGGGATGCCCCCTGCCAGAGGCTGTTGGGATCGCTGATGTGGAACTCGCCTTCATCGCTGTCGATGGTCATGGTGTCGGCGGTGTAGGTCTGAAGCTTGAGGGCATGGGCACCCGAGTCGGCCGCCGCATCGACAATCGCCAGTGCCCGGTCCAGGGACTGGTTGTGATTGCCTGACATCTCGGCGATGATGAATGGCGGCTGGTCCGGACCGATGGTTCTGCCGCCGATAACGGTCTGTCGCATCATGGTTCACCTTTTCACGGGGCAAAGGGGTTGAACTGCTGCTTGTGGGCCTCCCACTGGTCCCTGAACAGGGCAAAGGAGAGGATGTCCTGGTAGCTTCCGTTCTTCATGACGTGGCGCACGAAGTGCCCTTCCTGGGAGAATCCGAGCCGGCGGTGAAAGGCAATGCTTGCCTCGTTGAAGGCGAACGCCTCGCCGGTCACCTTGCGGATGCCGAGGGTCCCGAAAATGTACTCCAGCCCCAGGTACCCCAGTGCCGTGCCGCTCCCCTTGGGGGCATCGGCCTCTCCGATGTAGAAGCCCCAGTGGCAGGTGCCGTTGAGGCGGTCGATCCGGGTGACGTTCACCACCCCCAGGGGGCGGTCGTTCACCTCGAAGAGCAGCGCACGGGCCGTGTCGTTCGTGCCGAGGCGCTCGAACCAGGCGGCGTGTTCCTCCCAGCCGATGAGGTGGTCAGTATACATATAGGCCCGGATCCGGTCGGCATTGCGCCATTCCAGGAGCTTTTCCAGGTCTTCCCTTTCCACGGGCCGCAGGATGCACTGCGAACGCTCTAGCATGATCCGTCTCCTTCCCCGAGAAGCGCCCTGACCAGGGGGCTTTCCTCCCGTGCCGCGCCGCTCCCCATGAGGGCCAGGGCGCGGATTCCCATCTCTCGCACCGCGCCAGGATTGCTCATGGCCCACTCCAGTTCCGCGACGATCCGGTCGACCGTTACGTCGTCGTGCCATCCCAGGTTGCGCAGTGCTCCGCCCCTCTCCACGGCCCGGATCACCTCAAGCTGATTCTGGGCGAGCACGATGGCGGCTGTCGGCAGGCCGAGGAAGCACCGCTCCCAGGTGGCGGTTCCCCCGGCGCCAAAGGCGAAGTCCGCCTCGGCCATGAAACGCGCCATGTTCTGGACCTGGCAGTGGAACGCCACGCCGGGGATGGCGGCGCACTGCTTTCGAAGCTCTTCACGACGGGGATTGGACGCACCGACCACCACATCGACCGAAAGGTTTTTCCCTCTGAACCGGGCGAGGGCATCGAGGACTTTCCCGGTTTCATTGGTGCTGTCACTGCCGCCGAAGAACACGAGCACCCGGGTGACCGTGCCGTCCCGTTCCTTCATGGAACTGCGCGCGGCGAAAAATTCCCGTCGGAGCAATGCATGCCGCGGACCCAGAAAAAGACGGCAGGTCTCGGGAACGAGGCCCCGGTAACGGCTGTCGAGGTCTGCGTAGTAATTCTGATCAAGGAGGAGGTCGCAGTCGTGGCGCCGGTTTGCCAGGTCGTCGATGACCATGATCCTTCCCACATGGGGGCGCATGGGGGACTCCCACGCCGTATCGAGGTCATAGTGGTCGACGATCAGCAGATTGGGGCGCTCTTTCCGAAGGACCGCTTCCGATTCAGCGGCATCATTTCCCTCGGGAGCCAGTCGGAGTGTGCGGAACCCCCGCGCCTCGATATGGTCGCACAGGTTTCCGGGGAGTTCCCGGCAGAGAAAGGATACGTTCGCACCCCGCTCCGCCAGGCTTTCGGCAAGGGTCAGGCACCGCATGACATGGCCGGATCCTGTCGGGATCGATGCATCGGCTCGTATGATAACGGTCTGGAGCCTGTCAGCCACAATGCACCGTCCTGTTCATGGAAACAGTGCCCGGTACATCCGTTCCGCCGTCTCCCAGTCCTCGGGGGTGTCGATGTCCTGCACCAGGTGACGCGGGATGAAGACCGGAACGGCATCACGGGAGAAAAGTCTCCGCTCTTCGAGATATCTGCCGGTGTCGGCCCAGTAGAACTGCCCCGCGTCGTGACAGGCCTCGCCCAGGTCCTGGGAGCGGCGGTCGCGGTTCTCGGGCCAGATCATCTCAAGCCGGCCGTTTGCGGTGGTGCGCAGCGCCCGGAAGATGGAATAGGCAAAGGTGGTTACCGAAAAGGCCGTCGTCGCCTCCTCGCGGCGAAGCGCCTCCAGCCCCTGGCGCAGGTAGTCGCTTCGGACAAAGGGAGCGGTGGCGTAGATGCAGCAGAAGGCGGCGGGGAGTTCTCCCCTCTCCTCCAGCCACTTCAGGGCGTGGAGCAGGACGGCGTCGGTTCCCGCGAAGTCATCGGCGAGTTCCGCCGGCCGCATGAACGGCACTTCGGCTCCATGGTCGCGGGAGACATGGGCAATTTCCTCGTCATCGGTGGAGACGATGACGCGCTCGAAGAGTCCGGACTCCCGGGCGGCGAAAATGGAGTGTGCGATCATCGGCTTGCCGGCGAATGGCTTGATGTTCTTCCGGGGGATCCGCTTGCTTCCGCCTCGCGCCGGTATGATTGCGACGTTCATTGCAGCGCCTCCCGCACCGCGTCGATGACTCTGTTCTGGTCGATGTCACTCAGTCCGGCGTAGAGGGGGAGAGTGATCACCTCCTGATAGTACTGCTCCGCTTCGGGGAAATCCCCGTCGTGAAAGCCCAGAGCCCGATAGTAGGGCTGGGTATGGACCGGAATGTAGTGGAGGTTCACCTGGATACCCTTGGCCCGGAGCGCCTCAAAGACCTCCCGCCGACCCTTCCCGAGCCGGCCGAGGTCCAGGCGGATGACGTAGAGATGGAACGCAGAATAGGCATCGGGATTCTGCCAGGGAAGGGTGAGCGGCAGGTCGCGCAGGGCGTCGTCATAGCATTTTGCCAGGTGCTGGCGCCGCTCCACGAAATCTTCGAGCCGTTTCATCTGGCTCACTCCCAGCGCAGCCTGGATGTCGGTCATCCGGTAATTGAAACCCAGCTCGATCTGCTCGTAGTACCACGGGCCGTGGGCCGCGCCTACCATGTGGGCAGGGTCGCGGGTTATGCCGTGGCTGTGGAGAAGGACCAGCCTCTCGTGCAGCTCAGGGCTGTTGGTGAGTACCATGCCACCTTCGCCGGTGGTGATGATTTTGACGGGGTGAAAACTGAACACCGCCATGGCGGAGTAATGGCACGCTCCAACCGGTTTTCCCTGGTACCTGCCGCCGATGGCGTGGGAGGCGTCTTCGATGACGGTGAACCCGTAGCGGTCGGCAAGGCGGGCGATGGCATTCATGTCGCACGACTGCCCCGCGAAGTGGACCGGAATCACCACTTTCGGCAGCCTCCCTTCCCGTGCGGCCTGCTCCAGCTTCTCTTCCAGGCGGTCTACGCTCATGTTGTAGGTGCGTGGGTCGATATCAACAAAGTCCACCGTAGCGCCACAGTAGCGCCCGCAGTTCGCCGAGGCGACGAAGGTGTTGGGGGAGGTCCAGAGGATGTCGCCGGGGCCGAGCCCCGCAGCGAGGCAGGCAATGTGGAGGGCCGAGGTGGCGCTGTTCACCGCCACGGCGTGGGCCGTGCCGCAGTGGTCGGCCACGGTTCGCTCGAAACGTTCCACCATGGGCCCCCGGGTCAGCCAGTCCGAGGAGAGAACATCCACAACGGCCTGGATGTCCTGCTGGCTGATGCTCTGACGGCCGTAGGGGATAGGGGCGCTTTTCATGCGAAATCGTCCTTGCGTCGATTGGCCTCCGGATTGAGGTGGGTGTAGATCAGCTCCCGCAGTTGCTCAACGTTCAGCCAGTCGGTGTTGGTGCCACTGTTGTAGGCAAATCCATCGCTGCAGCGTCGGCCGTCAAAGTCCTTCATGAACTGCTCGGTATCCCAGAGGGGCATGGAGGGGAGGATGACGAAGTAGTCCGTGAACTCGATGGTGTTGATTGCGTCGGTGGTGGTGATCATCTCTTCGTGGAGTTTTTCGCCGGGACGAATGCCGACGATTTCGACCCGGCAGCCCGAGTCTACGGCCTGTGCCACGTCCATGATCCGGTAGCTCGGGATCTTCGGGACAAAAATTTCGCCTCCCCACATGATGTCAAGGGCCTTGAGGACCAGTTGGACTCCTTCTTCAAGAGTGATGTTGAAGCGGGTCATCCGTTCGTCGGTTACGGGAAGCACCCCTTCGCGCTTTTTTTTCAGGAAAAAGGGGATGACGCTGCCGCGGCTTCCCATGACGTTGCCGTAGCGGACCACGGAGAATTTTATGTCTTTTTTCCCTTTGAAATTGTTGGCCGCCACGAAGAGTTTATCAGAGCAGAGCTTTGTTGCACCGTAAAGGTTGATGGGGGCGGCGGCCTTGTCGGTGCTCAGGGCCACCACTTTTTCCACTCCCTGCTCGACGGCTGTTTCGATGATGTTCTGAGCGCCAAGGATGTTGGTCTTGATGGCCTCGAAGGGGTTGTATTCGCAGGCGGGCACCTGTTTGAGGGCTGCGGCGTGAACAACGATGTCGATCCCCTCGAAAGCCCGATAGAGCCGGTCCCTGTCGCGGACATCACCGATAAAGTACCGTATCTGGCGATACCGGTCCGGCGGGAACTGCTGCGCCATCTCGAACTGCTTCAGTTCGTCCCGGGAGAAGACCACGATCCGCTTTACTCCGGGATGGGCCGTAAGAATTGTCTCGATGAACTTCTTGCCGAATGATCCGGTGCCGCCGGTAACGAGAATGGATTTTCCTGTAAGCATGTCTGCTCCGTAGGTTGTAGTGCTCGTGCGGTCTCATTGTGGAATCGCCGCACGGGGACGCAGCTGTTTTTGCTGTCAGTGGGTCACTGCAAGTAAAATGCCGGTACTTATGTGTCAAAAAAACAGAAATGGTGAGGGGGGGATGGTGTGAAATAGCCAGTTTCCGGGGGTGCTGTCGCAGTTAACAAGAGTTCCGTGGTGTGACAGAGTTTTGACTCGAAAGGACCGTGCAAGGGAGACGTTTGCGGATTAGTATGTCTTGACATGGGTTGACAAGTATGGAACTAAAGAAATGTCATATGATGCCGATAAAATACATTATGATATATATCCGGTCAAACGAACGGATTATTGAATTCAAAATCCTTCTTCTGAGGATGCCCTGGAAATGGCGGCCGATTACAACAACTACTTCGAAGAACTCCAGAAGGTAAACCTTTCGATCCGTCTCGGTGCAAACGGATCGTTCGACGGGACTGCGGCCATAACCTCCCTCAAGGGAGACCTGGTCTGGCTCGAGCTGTTCGGCAACGAGCAGCCTCCGCGCGGGGGGGTGCAGCCGGGGGGAGAGGCGTGGGTATCGGTCTGGACCGGCGGAGCCCTGTGCCGCTGCGATGCCCGGGTGGATACGGTCCGCGATGAGCGTCAGTTTTCCGTCCGTCTGGTCGGTGAGGTCAAGGAGACGCAACGACGGGAGTATTTCCGGCTCGACGTGACACTCCCTCTGCTCTACAAGGTTCTCGACGGCGCCACCCCCGAGGAGGCCGAGGCCGACTGGACCTCTGACCGGAAGGTGTTCTGCCGTCCGCCCGAAATCGTGCCGAGCGGCGAGGGGCACAAGGTTATCGACTGGGACGGTGAGGACGTCCTCCCGGTGCGGACGAACCTGAGCGGCGGCGGGATGCGCTTGAGAGTTTCCCGCCTGGTGGAGTCAGGCGCACTGGTGAAGCTGACCCTCTTTCTGCCGCTCCCCCAGCCCCGCGTCATTTACGTGGTCGCCGAGGCGCTGCGCTGTCAGGAGATAACCCTGAGCCGCGAGCCGGGCACCCACTACTCCCTTTCCCTCAAGTTCATCATGATTGTCGACCGTGACCGGGAGGCGATCATCTCCTACCTCTTCAACGAACAGCGGCGCGAGCTCATGGCGAAAAATGAGCGCGTTTCGGTGAAGGGCGGGCGGTAATTGTCCAAGCCAGTACGTAAACGGGCCGGGAAGAAATCTCCCCGGCCCGTTCTTTTTTTCTGGCATGCAATCAAGGGGATTGCCTGTCGCTACGGTTTTGGCGTCGTCTCCGGCTCCGCCTTCTCCCCTTCGTCGGAGAGAAGGACGATGTCGACGCGGCGGTTTCTTGATCGTCCTTCGCTTGTGGCATTGTCGTCGATGGGGCGGTACTCGCCGAAGCCGGCAGCAGAGATGGCGCCGGGTTCGAAATCGTAGGATTTTGTCAGGAAATGGACGATGTTGGTGGCCCGTGCAGTGGAGAGTTCCCAGTTTGAGGGGAACATGGCGGAGCTGATCGGCATGGTGTCGGTGTGCCCCTCCACCCGGACCGCGTTGGCGTAGCCGGCCAGCGATTCAGCCACCTTGGCGAGAAGAGGGTAGGCGCTCTCGCGCACGATGGCACTCCCCGAATCGAAGAACCCTGCCTCCTTGAGGCTCACCACGAGCCCCCGCCGCGTGATCCCCACGTTCACCTTGTCCTGGGCCCCCTGTTTCACCAGATAAGCTTCCATGGCTGCCTTGATGGCCCGGAAATCCTTCTCCTCGGCCCGGGCTTTTCCCCCCATCTTCTGCCCCTGGCTCCTCCCCTTGTTGAGGAGGTCGGGGGTGATGGTGGGAATGATCCGGAGATCGGAGGAGTTGATGACCGCCGGTCTGGCCGCTGACCCCTGGATGGTGGTGAAACCGAAGGATTCCCGCAGCGACTGCATGACCTGCTCCACCTTCTTTTTGTCCTGCTGCCCCATGGCGTAAAGGACGACGAAAACGGCGAAGAGGAGGGTTATGAAATCGGCATAGGAGACGAGCCACCGCTCGTGGTTGGGTTCCTTTTCATGTTTCTTCTTTCTGGCCATGAAGGACTACTTCCCTTTCTTCTCGTCTCCACCGTGCTGGACGAATGCCTTCAGCTTCTGCTCGATGAAGTGGGGGTTTTCGCCGTTCTGGATGGCGATGAGCCCTTCGATGATCATGCTCTTGCAGATGAGCTCTTCTTTGATGCCGTGCTTGATCTTGGTGCCGAAGGGGAGGCAGATGATGTTGGCGGTCATGAGGCCGTAGATGGTCGCCACGAAGGCAACGGCGATACCTGCCCCCAGCTTGGAGGAGTCCGACAGGTTTCCCATGACGTGGATGAGGCCGAGGACGGCGCCGATGATGCCGATGGTGGGGGCAAAGCCTCCGGCCGCCTCGAAGAACTCCGCGCTCTGTTTGGCGTGCTCCTCGTAGTAGGTGAGCTCGATCTCGAGGGTCTCCCGCAGTTTCTGGGGGTCGATGCCGTCAACCACCAGAGAGATTCCCTTCTTGGTGAAGGCGTCCTTGACGTTCTGGGCCTCCTGCTCCAGGGAGATGAGGCCGTTGCGCCGAGCCTTTGCCGCGTAGCCGATGATCTCCTTAATGACCTTCTCGGGGTCATGCTGGGCCGGAAAGAGGACCTTCTTGGTATCCTTTGCCGCACCGATGATCGTCTTCAAGGGGAAACTGACGAAGGCGGCGCCGAAGGTGCCCCCGAGCACGATGATCGCGGCGGTGGGCTGAATGAGGGCGGTCACGTGCAGACCCTCCAACAGCGCCCCGCCGAAGATGGCCCCGAAGCCCATTACCAGACCTATGATTGTCGCGATATCCATGTGTTAATGATCCCGTAAGAGGTTTTTTGAGTAGGGGTGCAAGATTCAGTCCTCCAGCATGCAGCAGAGGCGGTAGATGGCCATCTTCTTCCTGAAGAGGTACTTTTTGCCTGGACCGGGTGTGGCGCGACGAAGGATGATCGCCTTGAAGGAAACGATCTTGTCGACGATCGCCGGCGTCTTTTCCAGTACAAGGTACTTCTTGCCGTTGGCGAGGGTGATGTGCGTGTCGGGGGTTTCTTCGATGGTTTCGATGAGATCGGGATTAACGAAGAGCTCACTTCCATCGAGGCGTGTCAGCTTGATCATGGGTCACCTTTTGTTGAGAAGGGATAGTGGCAGTTCTCTCTCTTTGTTTCGGCTGTATCGCGAAATACTTTAGAAAAAGCCACTGTTCGGGCAGCAACTGTCGTGCCATGCGGAGGTCGATCATGTTCGCAGGTTGCCGGTATCACAGAAAATATCATGATTTTTCGGGGTGGTAGCGGGAGGGAAATTAGTCCGCCGACAAAAAAAATCCTCAAGATTTGACCGCTCGGGCCGATACGTTCCATAAGGGATATCAGCAGTCAAGGAGGAACCCCATGAATGTCGAGCTTACAAGTGTTGCCAGGGCGTTGCCGGGTGGCGTGACTGCAACGGATGCAGTGAAGCCACAACAGGCAGAAAGGCGTGACAAGGAAGTCGTAAAGGTTGAACTGCCTAAAACGGCCCTGAAGGAGCTGTCGCCTGCCGAGCAGGAAGAACGAGCGAAAGCTGCGGCCGAGAAGATCAACGAATTCATCCAGTCATTCACCCGCGATCTCCAGTTCACCGTCGACAGGGATACCGACAGGGTGGTGCTGAAGGTCCTTGATCGCACGAGCGGCGAAGTGATCAGGCAGATTCCGTCTGAAGAAGCTCTTAAGATCGCTAAGGCCCTTGACGAACTCAAGGGGTTGATCATTACGGAAAAAGTCTGATCGTCCTGCGATGTAGCGCGTAGTTTGGCAGTTGCCTCATTCGCCGGCCATCGGCGGAAGGGGTGACGTGCGTCTTAATGTCTTTAATCCGCTTTGGCACCTGTCAGATTTACGACACTCGGTGTCAAGCCCTCCCCCCCTTTTTTCGCAATTCCTTTTCTTGGCAAACATTCCTTTTTTAGTGGGCATTCAGGATGAATCGCAGAGACGTCGTCTGTGTTTTTGACTATTAGTTTCGCTAAATCAATATGATGCAAAAGTTTTTTCCGGTTGTGCCGATAAGGTATCCAGAGCGGATTGATTCGCGCCGTGGGAAGGCCAGGGTGCGAAGTCTGATACCCAGGGACGGGGCTTTTTACTGGTAAAAGGAGGCCATGTCATGGGAGTTTCAGCAAGAGTTGCCGCTTGGGTTCAAGGGAGGCTGGCCGCGGCTGCCGTCGTGTGCGGCGTGCTGCTGGTCGCGGCCGGAATGCCGGCCCTTGCCATGCAGTTGCCGGGCGAGGGAGAGATCGAACGGCTCAAGGAGTCGGGCGAGTACGAGAACCGCCGCAAATTTGCCGAGGAGATCGGCAACAACAAGATCGACCCGGAACTGGTAAAGAGGGCGGTCAACAAGGCCAAGCGCAAGGCGCTTCAGCAGCAGGGATTCGCACCGAGCGACGTGGACCAGATGGCCGGCACCTACGCTCCGCCTCCGGCCTGGAGCGGCATGCCAACCACGGGGAACGTGAAAATCTTCGCGCTTCTCATCGATTTCAACGAGTACCCGGCCGTTACCACCCAGACCAATGTGAACAGCATGCTGTTCGGTGCCGGCAGCCCTTCCGACGCGCCCTACGAGAGCCTTGCCGCCTACTACAGCCGCTCTTCCTACGGGCTGCTCGACTTCTCCGGCGGTGCTACCCTCGGCTGGTACCGGGCGGGTAACCGCAGTGCAATTCCCGAAACCCCCCCCGGCCGCGAAAACCTCATCAAGGATGCTCTCAATTACTTCGACGCCCAGGGCCACGACTTCTCCCAGTACGACAACAACGGCGACGGCAAGATCGACTACTTCCTCGTGATCTGGACCGGTAACGCCGGTGCCTGGGCATCGTTCTGGTGGGGCTACCAGACCTCCTTCTACGACACCGGCTACACCATAGATGGCAAGACCCTCGGCAAGTACTCCTGGCAGTGGGAGGGGAGTCCCTACGGCCAACAATTCAAACCCCTGGTCACGATCCATGAAACCGGCCACGCCCTGGGGCTTCCCGACTACTATGACTACAACGAGGCCTCGGGACCGAAAGGGGGCGTGGGCGGCCTCGACATGATGGACCACACCTGGGGCGACCATAACGCCTTCAACAAGTGGGTGATGGACTGGCTCTCCCCCACGGTGGTGGCGAGCGGCAGCCAGACCATAACCCTCAATCCTTCCGCCACGTCGCCCGAAGCGGTCCTCATCATGCCGACTATCACCTCCGGCGATCTGTTCGACGAATACTTCATGGTGCAGAACCGCCATCGAACCGGCAACGACAGCGGCATCCCCACCGACGGCCTCCTCATCTGGCACGTGGACGCAACCCTTAATGCCGGAGGCACCACTTACGTCTACAACAACTCCGATTCCTCCCACAAACTGCTCAGGCTCATGGAGGCCGACGGGTTGGAGGAGATCGAGAAAAACCTCTCCTACAATGGTGCCGATGCCGGCGATTTCTATGTGCCGGGCAAGACATTCGGGACGGCGACGCTTCCGTCGAGCAAGAGCTACGGCGGGCTCAACACCGGAGTGACGGTGGCCAACATCACCCGTTCCGGCTCCCAGGTTACCGCCACCTACAGCATCAATATCGCCGCCCCCTCCGGAAGCGTGAAGATCAACGGCGGAGCAACGGCTTGCAATACCACGTCGGTTGCCCTAACCCTTGCCGCCAGCAGCGCTACCGCCAACCCGGTCACCCAGATGCGCTTCAGCAATGACGACGTGAGCTGGAGCGCCTGGGAAACCTACAAAACAACCAAAAGCTGGACCATCCTCTCCGGTGACGGTGATAAAACGGTTTATGTGCAGTTCCGGAACAACGTGGGGGTCGACTCAGTATCGCTTTCCGCAACCATTACGCTGGATACCGTGGCGCCCACGGCCGTTGTCGTCGCCAACGGCGCCCTCGGCGGAGTGATCAAGGCGTCGACCTTCGGCTTCGGCGTGACCGGCGTTGCCGGCTACAAGTACAAGATCGATGCGGGCGCCTGGTCTGCCGAGAAACCCGGCACGACCGCCATGAACATTGCCGGCGTGACCACCGGCAACCATACCTTGTCGGTCGTCGGCAGGGATGCGGCCGGCAACTGGCAATCGGCCACGTCACCCACCTCCCTCAGTTGGACGGTGGACGTCACCCTACCGACGACAACCGCTTCCCCGGCCGGGGGAACCTATGTGGGGGCGCAAACCGTAACCCTCGCGGCCAGCGAAACGGCCACCATTTACTACACCACCAATGGCACCTTGCCCACCATCTCTTCGCCCGTGTATTCCGCCCCCGTTACGGTGACTCCGCCGGCCACCCTCAAGTATTTCGCCGTCGATGCAGTTGGAAACAAGGAAGCGGTCAAGACTCAGATCTATGCCGTGCCCGCCGGCGTGAAGTTGAGCGGCGTCCCCGTTGCCTTGACCAAGCTGACGAGCGCCACCGTTGGCGTGTCCGGCACCTATGTGACCTACAAATACATATTCGACGGCGGGGCCGAGTCGGCCGAAGTACCGATCAGCACGAAGATCACCAAGACCGGCCTTGCCGCAGGGAGCCACACGCTCTCGGTGCGGGGCAAAACGTCGGGAGGCGTCTGGCAGTCGGCGCCGACCACCGCCACGTGGACCATTGACCTTACCACACCGGCGACTACCGCTTCACCTGCCGGCGGAACCTATTCCTCCCCGCAGTCAGTGACGCTATCTGCCAGTGAAACCGCGACCATCTACTACACCACCAACGGCACCACGCCGACCGCTTCGTCACCCAAGTACACAGGAGCGATTCCCGTCACCACCACGACGACCATCAAGTACTTCGCCAAGGACGCCGCCGGCAATATCGAGGCGGTAAAAAGCCAGGCGTACAACTTCCCGCCGGAGACCACCCTTAAAGGCGTTCCCGCGTCCCTGACCAAGCTGGCCAGCGCACTCATCACTGTAGGCGGCGCAGGGGTGTCGGTGTACCAGTACAGTCTCGACGGCGGGGCCACCTGGTCGGCCGAGACGCCGGTCACCACCAAGATATCTCTGTCTGGTCTCACGTCGGGACTCAAAACCCTCCAGGTCAAGGGGAAACATGCCGCCACCGGCGCGTGGCAGGCCTCTCCCACCACCGCCTCCTGGACCGTCGACACGGTCAAGCCGGTTACGAGCGTATCACCGGCCGGTGGAACCTATGGGGCACCCCAGACGGTGACCCTCTCCGTCAGCGAAACGGCGACCATCTACTACACTACCACGGGGATAGCACCCACCACTGCATCACCGAAGTACACGGCGCCCATAGCCGTCAACGCCACGACGACCCTCAAATTCTATGCCGTGGACGCAGCCGGTAACATCGAGACGGTGCAGACCCAGCTTTACACCCTGCCGCTGGCGGCAGTGGTGACTGGCGTGCCTACCGCGCCCACCAAGACCACCTCCGTTTCATTGACCGTGAGTGGCGCAGGGGTTACCGCCTACAAGTACAGCCTCGATGGGGGGGCGGTTTCGGCCGAAACCCTCATCAGCGCGAAGATCGCCAAAACCGGCCTGGCAGCGGGGAGCCACACCGTGTCGGTCTACGGCAAAAACTCGGCCGGCACGTGGCAGAGCACTCCCACCACCGTCACCTGGACCATCGACCTGACCAAACCGGTTACTACGGCATCCCTGCCTGCCGGCACCTATAGCTCCCCGCAGATGGTCACCCTGTCGGCGAACGAGACGGCGACCATCTACTACACCACAACCGGTACCGCTCCAACCACAGCGTCGCCTAAGTATGCGGGGCCGGTGACGGTCACGACGACCACGACCTTTAAGTATTTTGCCGTTGACTCCGCCGGCAATGCGGAGGCCGTTAAGAGTGCCGTCTATGCGTTGCCGCCGACCGCCCTCGTTTCGGGTGTCCCCTCCGGAACAACCACGGCCACAACCGCAACTCTCGTGGTCTCTGGCGCGTATGTGACCGCCTACAAGTACAAGCTGGACAGCGGCGCCTGGTCGGCCGAGATTCCCGTTTCCCAGACCCGCACCTTCGTCGGGCTTGGGAGTGGCACCCATGCGCTCTCCGTCATCGGGAAAAACGCCAGCGGTACCTGGCAGGATGCGGCGGCGGCCACCGCGGCGGTCTGGACTGTCCAATAGAATCTCTAGGATTCTGAAACGCAAAGAGGGAAGCCATCCGGCTTCCCTCTTTGCGTTTTGATTGGGGTGTGGATGTCAGTCGTTCAGGAAGAAACTCTTGTTCTCCTCGAAGGTCTCCTGGAAGGTCTCAAGGGCCTTTTCGAGGGAGTCAGCGGTGTAGCCCAGGAGCTTCGCCTCGGGTGAATTTGCCAGATCCAGTTCCTCGTCCGACTCCCGGTCGCCGATGCCGAGTTTTTTGCAGAACTTGTTTGCCAGGCTCGCCGTGGCGGTGAGGAAGAGGTCGTACTGGTCGGTGATGGGGGCGCTTCCGAATTGGTGGTGGTACATGATGGCGGTGGAGAGGGCCTCGGGGAAGTTCCACTTCCGGATGACCAGCGCTCCCGCTTCGGCATGGGAGTAAGGATAGACGCTCCGCTCCGCCTCCACGAAGGGGAGCCCTTCGTTGTAGCAGCGCATCATCACCCCCTGGAATTTCTGGGGGTCATGGTTGTTCATGATGGTCTTGCCCAGGTCGTGGAAGAGCCCCACCAGAAAGCCGGTTTCCTCGTTGATGAATTTCCCCTGGGAGGCGATGACCCGTCCTGCCAGGGCAGCGCCGACCGAGTGTTCCCAGAGCATCTTTTCCGTGAGCCCGAAGCGCCTGCTAAGCTGTTTGAGGGAGGCGGCGATGACGAGGCTCTTCAGGGTCTTGAAGCCCAGGAGCATGATGGCGGCGGAGAGGGTGTTGATCTGCCGCTGACAGCCGTAGTAGGCCGAGTTGGAGAGCTTGAGGATGCGGGCCGCCACGGCCGGGTCGGAGGAGACCGCCTGGGCCAGCTTTTCGATGGTGACGTCCTCCTGCTCGATCAGTTCGATGACTTTGGTGGCCACCATGGGAATCGTTGGCAGGTCGACGGCGGACATGGTGAGGGTTTCGAGTTCTCTGTTCATGGGCGTTTCCTGTTGTTATGTGATACGGGGTTGTCTCTCCCCTATTGTTGCAAATACCTCGCCGGTACCTCTATCCGATTGCGCGGAACTCGCCGAGATGGTATGACTGTACCCTGTACGAACGAAGCAAGGACAGGGAGATCACGGTGAACGTAACAAACGCTGAATTCGTCACGAGCGGCACCAGGCCGGCCCATTTCCCGCCGGCGGAACTCCCGGAGGTGGCCTTTGCCGGCCGCTCCAATGTCGGGAAATCGTCACTCATCAATATTCTCGTCAACCGGAAGAGCCTGGTGCGGACCAGTTCCACCCCCGGGCGGACCCAGCTCATAAACTTCTTCCGGGTCAACGGTAATCTCATGCTGGTGGACCTCCCCGGTTACGGCTTCGCCAAGGTTCCCCTGGCGGTGAAGAGGGAGTGGGGCCCCATGGTGGAGACCTACCTCTCCACCCGCCCCAATCTCGGCTGTGTGGTACTTATCGTCGACATCCGCCGGGTCCCCACGGAGGAGGATCAGTTGATGCTCCAGTGGCTGCGGGCCTACAATATTCCGGTGCTCGTGGTGGTGACCAAGTGCGACAAGGTCTCAAAGAACGAGCGTGCCCGGCAGGCGAGCATCATCACCCAGACCCTGGGCCTCTCCCGGGACGAGATGGCTTTTTTCTCCGCCCTCTCCAGGGAGGGGCGCGATGAGGTGTGGGAGCGGATCGAGGCGATTCTGGCCTCCAGCCAGGAGGACCCGGCCGGTTCCTGCGAGTGAATACACTGTTTCAGCCATTGACTTTCGGCCCCCCCGTCTGCTAGAACAGTCGATACAACAAAATACTTTGTACGTTCAGGTGCTTTTGCCGCGCGGCAAAAGGTAAAAGGGAAAAGGGTGCGAATCCCTTGCTGTCCCGCAACTGTAAACGGCGATGAACACCGCAGCGATGCCACTGGGATAAACCGGGAAGGCGCGGATGGGAGTCGTGAGCCAGGAAACCTGCCCGAACGTCAGCTTGTCAGGACCTCCGTGGAAGAGGCTCCGAGGCCCGGCGTGCAGCTTTTTACCGGTTTTTGGACCCCGCTTCCTTTTAGGAGGCGGGGTTTTTCATTTATGGCACGAGTCATTTTCATAACGGGAGGAGCCCGCAGCGGCAAGAGCCGGCTGGCCGAGCGCATCGCCGGCGGGTTCGGCACCCCTTTGGGCTACCTCGCCACCGGCGCCGCTGGCGACTCCGAGATGGCGGAGCGTATTTCCCGCCACCGGACCCGGCGTGGGGATGCCTGGACCACCATTGAGGAGCCGATGGAAATCGCCGGCGCGCTTCGGGAGAACGACGGGCGCTTCGCCGCCGTCCTCGTGGACTGCGTGACACTCTGGCTCTCGAACCTTCTCCTGACCTACGACGACCCTGCCCGATGTCTGGGACATGTCAAAGACTTGACATTGATGTTGCCTTTGCTCACGACCCCGATCATCCTCGTCTCCAGCGAGGTTGGGATGGGGATCGTGCCCGAGAACCGGCTGGCCCGCCAGTTCCGCGACCTGGCCGGCGAGGCCAACGAGATGATCGCCGCCGCGGCCGACGAGGTCCATGTGACCTTCAGCGGACTGCCATTGCGTCTGAAATGAATGTAAGGGCGCGGCAAGCGGTGCCCTTACGACGAATCCTGAAAACGAGGTAATCCATGATCCTGCTGACCGAAACCCTGTCAAATATCCGTCCCGTGGACGCCGACCTGATGGCTCAGGCCCAGGTGAGGCTCGATAACAAGACCAAGCCCATCGGGTCCCTCGGTCGCCTGGAAGAGTTCGCCCGGCGCTACGTGGCCATTGCAGGGAACCTGGACCCCTCCACCGGGAAGAAGGTGATCTTCACCTTCGCTGCTGACCACGGGGTGGTGGAGGAGGGGGTTTCCGCCTTCCCGAAGGAAGTGACGGTCCAGATGGTCTTCAACTTCCTTAACGGAGGGGCGGGGATCAACGTCCTGGCCAGCCATGTGGGGGCCGAGGTCCTCGTGGTGGACATGGGGGTCGACCATGATTTCGGCGACACCCCTGGCCTCATGGGCCGCAAGGTGGCCCGCGGGACCCGCAACATGGCCAAGGGACCGGCCATGACTCGGGATGAGGCGGTTGCCGCCCTGGAAGTGGGGATCGAGCTGGCCAACGGCTGCAAGGCCAATGGAGTGGCCATGGCTGGCACCGGGGAGATGGGGATCGGCAACACGACGGCGGCATCGGCCATCATCGCCGCCTTTTCCGGGAAAACCGTCGCCGACGTAACCCACCGGGGGACCGGCATCAATGACGAGGCCCTGGCCCACAAGATTCGGATCATCGAGCAGGCCCTGTCCGTGAACCGCCCCGACCCGAAGGACCCTGTTGACGTCCTGGCCAAGGTGGGAGGTCTGGAGATCGCCGGCATCGCCGGCCTCGTCCTCGGCTGCGCCGCCAACCGGATTCCGGTGGTGGTGGACGGCTTCATCTCCACCGCCGGCGCCCTCATCGCCTGCGAGCTTTGCCCCACGGCGAAGGAGTACCTCTTCGCGGCCCACGAGTCGGTGGAGATCGGCCACCGGTTCATGCTGGAGCGGATTGGCGCGGAGCCAATCCTCGACCTGCGGATGCGCCTCGGCGAGGGGACCGGCGCGGCCCTGGCCATGGGGCTCATCGAAGCGGGAGTAAAGATTCTGAAAGAGATGGCAACCTTCGCGGAGGCCGGCGTGGCGGAAGGGGAATATTGAGACTCTATTTCATCGCCCTCCAGTTTCTGACCATCATCCCGCTACCGTTCTCCCCCCGCTGGGAGGAGAATGACCTGGGGCGCTCCATGGCGTTCTTTCCCCTGGTGGGGCTCACCATCGGCGGGCTCCTGGCCGGGGCGGACTTCCTCCTAACGCAGTACCTGCCGCGGCCGGTGGGGGACCTCCTCCTGGTGGCGCTTCTGGCGGGGGTGACCGGGGCACTCCACCACGACGGGCTCGCCGATGTCTGCGACGGCCTGGCGGCCCGGGGTGCCAGGGAGCGTTTCCTGGCGGTGATGAAGGATTCGCGCATCGGCGCCGTGGGGGTGGTGGGGCTCGTGCTGGGGCTTCTTCTCAAGTACCAGGCCATTCTGGCCCTTCCTCCCGAGGTGAAGCGCCAGGCCCTCTTCTTCTTCCCGGTCGTGGCCCGCTTCGCCCAGGTGCAGATGACCGTGGGCTCCCGCCGGGCGCGGGAGGACGGCCTTGGCGCCGCCTGCATCGCCGGAGCCGGGGTGGCGCAGGTAGCGGTCGCCGGGATCGTGACCCTTGCCGCCGCGTATCTCCTCTTCGGGGTGAAGGGGATCGCCTGCTGGGCGGTACTTTCCCTTTTAACGGCCGGAGTCAGGGCCTGGTCCCATCGCCGCCTCGGCGGGGTGACCGGCGATGTCATCGGCTGTGCCAGCGAACTGAACGAGATTATCTGCCTCTTGATTATTGTGGGAATGTACGGGAAATTGACATGACACCAAAAACACGGATTCATCTCATTCGCCACGGCGAAGTTGAAGGGGCGGGCGCTGTCCGTCGCTACAACGGCCATACCGACGTAGGGCTCTCGGAGCGGGGGCGGAGCCAGTACCATGCCCTCAAAGAGCGTTTTGCGGATGCGCCCATAACCGCCCTCTATACCAGTGATCTTACCCGGTGCGCCTGGGGAGCCGAAGTGCTCGGTTCCCACCTGGGGCTTACCCCGGTGCGAAAGCCGGAGTTGCGGGAAATGGGAGTGGGGATCTGGGAGGGGAAGAGCTGGCCCGAACTCATGGAACAGTACCCCAACGAGTGGCAGGCACGGCTCGACGACATCGTCAACTACCGGGTCCCCCAGGGGGAGAGTGTCCTCGACGTGCACAGCCGGGTGATGCCGGTCATCAGCGCAATCGTGGAGCGCCACCGGGGGGAGGAGGTCCTCGTGGTGGCCCACGGCGGGGTGAACCGGATCATCCTCCTGAACGCCATCGGCGCCCCCCTGAGCAGCCTCTTCGCCATCGAGCAGACTTACTGCTGCCTGAACGTCATTGACTACTTCGCCGACGGCAATACGGTAGTTAAACTGGTGAACGGCTGACCAAGCCATAGGGAAGGACCGCGAAAGACCATGAAATCGATCATCATCGCAGCGCCCCACAGCGGATCGGGCAAGACAACCATCACCCTCGGCATCATGGAATGCCTGAAGCGGCGCGGGCTGACAGTGGCCCCCTTCAAGGTGGGGCCCGACTTCATCGACCCTGGGTACCACCGCCACATCTGCGGCCGCCCCTCCGTCAACCTGGACGGCTGGATGTGCGGCGGCGACTTCGTGCGGGAGACCTTCTTTCATCACGCCGCCGGAGCCGACATCGCCGTCGTCGAGGGGGTCATGGGGCTCTTCGACGGTATCGGCGGGGCCTCGGAGGAGGGGAGCACCGCCCAGGTGGCGAAGCTCCTGGGAGCGTCGGTCATCCTCGTGGCGGACGCCAAGGGGCAGGCCCGCAGCGTCGCCGCCCTGGTGAAGGGGTTCGCCGAATTCGATCCGGAGGTGAAGCTCGCCGGAGTCATCTTCAACAACGTGGCGAGTGAAACCCATGGCCGCGTCCTGCGGGATGCCGTGGAAAGTCATCTCCCCGACGTTCGGGTGCTTGGCTGTATCCCCCGCGACGAAAGCCTCGGTATCCCGTCGCGGCATCTGGGGCTCTTCACCGTGGATGAGAACCCCCTGCCGGCGGATTTTCTCGATCACCTTGTGGAGGTGGTCCGGGAGTACGTGGACCTGGGTATGCTCTGGACGGTGGCCACCCTCCAGGGGGTACCGGACAGTAAGGGACATGAGGGACAGACGTCCCGGCGGAAGCCGGTCCGGATCGGCGTTGCCTGCGATGCAGCCTTCTGCTTCGTCTACGAGGACAATCTGCGACTGCTTCGTCAGGCAGGGGCCGAGCTTGTAGAGTTTTCTCCCCTGGCCGACGAAGCGCTTCCCGAGGGTGTTGCCGGCCTCTACCTCCCCGGTGGCTATCCGGAGGTTTTCGCCGACATCCTGGCTGCCAACGGACCCATGAAGGAGGCGGTGCGCGGGGCGGTGGAAGGGGGTATGCCGGTCTTTGCCGAGTGCGGCGGCTTCATCTACCTGTCCCGGGGGGTGGCCGGCATGCTGGGGGATGTGGAGTCGTTTCACGAATTCGTCGGCATCTTTCCCGTCGCCACCCGGATGCTCCCCCGGCGCAAGGCCCTGGGCTACCGGGAGGTGGAGCTTGCTGACGACTCCATCATCGGTCCCGCCGGCACCATCGCCCGGGGGCACGAGTTCCACTACTCCGAGATGGAGGCGATGCCCCCCGAGGTGGAGCGCCTCTACCGGGTGCGCCGGGCCGGCGTTGACCTGGGAATGGAGGGATATCGCCACAAGAACTGCCTCGCCTCCTACATCCATCTCCATTTCGGCAGCAATCCCGGGATGGCGGAGGCGTTCGTGAACAATTGCCGCAACTACGCACAAAGGAGCCGTTCGTGAAAACCCAGATCGAAATCGCCCGCGAGGGCACAATTTCTTCCCAAATGATGGACGTGGCGGCCGAGGAGCACGTTTCACCCGACTACGTCAGGCAGATGGTTGCCGAGGGGAAGATCGTCATTCCGTGGAACCACAACCGCAAGCCGCGGGCCGTCGGCATCGGCAAGGGATTGAGGACCAAGGTGAACGCCTCCATCGGCACCTCTTCCGACATCATCGATTACGAAGCCGAGGTGCGGAAGGCGCGGGCGGCCCAGGAGTCGGGGGCCGACACCCTCATGGAGCTCTCCGTGGGGGGCGATCTGGACCGGGTGCGGCGCGAGGTGATCGCCGCCGTGGATCTCCCCGTGGGGAACGTCCCCCTCTACCAGGCCTTCTGCGAGGCGGCCCGCAAGTACGGCGACCCCAACAGGCTCGACCCGGAGATGCTCTTCGACCTGATCGAAAAGCAGTGTGAGGACGGCATGGCCTTCATGGCGGTCCACTGCGGCATCAACCTCTACACCATCGAGCGGCTGAAGAAGCAGGGGTACCGCTACGGCGGCCTCGTCTCCAAGGGGGGGGTGAGCA
The DNA here is from genome assembly GCF_030834625.1 of Geobacter sp. Taxonomy (NCBI): domain Bacteria; kingdom Pseudomonadati; phylum Thermodesulfobacteriota; class Desulfuromonadia; order Geobacterales; family Geobacteraceae; genus Geobacter; species Geobacter sp. The sequence goes on along the minus strand of NZ_JAUQXO010000063.1, from coordinate 28,642 downwards.
TGGTGGCCTGGATGATGGCCAATGGTCGCGAGAACCCCCTCTACGAGCAGTTCGACCGAGTGACTGGAATCCTCAAAAAATACGACACGGTTCTCTCCCTGGGGAACGGCCTGCGGGCCGGTGCCATCCACGACTCCTCGGACCGGGCCCAGATCCAGGAGCTTCTCATCAACTGCGAGCTGGCGGAACTGGGCCGGGAGATGGGGTGCCAGATGCTCGTGGAGGGACCCGGCCACGTCCCCTTGGACGAGGTGGAGGGGAACATCCAGCTCCAGAAGCGGATGAGCGGCGGCGCGCCGTACTATATGCTGGGCCCCATCTCCACCGACGTGGCCCCCGGTTTCGACCACATCACCGCCGCCATCGGCGCGGCCCAGTCGAGCCGCTACGGCGCCGACCTCATCTGCTACATCACCCCGGCCGAGCATCTGGCCCTCCCCAACGAGGAGGATGTCCGCCAGGGGGTGAAAGCGGCGAAGATAGCCGCCTACATCGGCGACATGAACAAGTACCCCGAGCGGGGCCGGGAGCGGGACAAGGAGATGTCCAAGGCCCGCCGGGACCTGGACTGGCAGAAGCAGTTCGACCTGGCCCTCTTCCCGGAGGATGCCCGGGCGATCCGCGCCAGCCGCACCCCCGAGGACGAGGCCACCTGCACCATGTGCGGCGACTTCTGCGCCTCCCGGGGGGCAGGGAAGCTGTTTGCGGCGGATCTGCGTGGTGATAAAATCTGATTATTTTGCTACAGAGGTTGTAATGAAAAAGGCCCTCTTTATGGGATGCTGGTTCCTCGCACTGGCCTCCCCCGCCCACGCCATGCACATCTCCGAAGGGATCCTCCCCTTCGGGTGGGCGCTCCTCTGGTTCGCGGTGGCGGCGCCGTTTCTGGCGGTGGGGCTCCGGCGGCTGAACGAGCTCTCCCGGGACGACCTCTCCATGAAGCCCCTGGTGGGGCTCATGGCGGCGGTGGTCTTCATCATCTCCTGCATGCCGATTCCGGTTCCCAGTGCCGGCACCTGCTCCCACCCCTGCGGCACCGGGATCTCGGCCATCCTCGTGGGGCCCTTCGTCTCGGTGGTCATCGCCGCCGTGGCGCTCCTCATTCAGGCGCTCCTTCTGGCCCACGGGGGGCTCTCGACCCTTGGCGCCGACATTGTCTCCATGGGGGTGGTGGGCTCCTTTGCCGGCTGGTTCATTTTCCGTGGGATGCGCCGCGTCGGGGCGAGTCTTGCGGTTGCCGGTTTTCTGGCAGGACTTGCGGCTGACTGGGCCACCTACCTGGCTACGTCCGGAGTGCTGGCTGCCGGAGTCCGGGGGAGCGAGCCCTTTATCCCCCTCTTCCTGAAGATTGCCGTGGCCTTCATCCCGACCCAGCTCCCCTTGGGCGTTCTCGAAGGGGCCATGACCGCCGGCATGGTGGTGCTCCTCTCCCGCAAGCGGCCCGACCTGCTGGTGAAGATGCGAGTGCTCCGGCCTGAAGAGGTGGCGGCGTGAGGATTTTTTTGCTGGTTGCGGTACTCTGGTGTGGTGTACTTTCAGGCGGGGTTTCGGCTGCCGGTGACAAGTGGCCGGGCGTCGACGAGACGGTGGTGGAAAAAGTCGCCAGGGAGCGGGGCCGTGAAGCCCGTGCACCCCTCATCAACACCGACCAGGGGGACCTCCTTCTCTTCGTCTTTCTTGCTGCCGGTGCCATCGGGGGATTCGCGGCAGGATACTGGTGGCGGATGCTTGTCTCTGAAAAGGGAAGCGCCGGCCGGACCACGGTGCACGGGGCGGCAGGGGAGAACCATGACACTCTACGGTGAAACGTCGGAAAACGGCTCAGTGGTGCCCGATGCGGATCTGGTCCGCCTCATCAACGAGGCGATTGCCCTCGAACTGAACGTTTCGCGGCTCTACGCCCTCTTCCAGGATCAGTTTCCGGAGGATGCCGAGTTCTGGCAGACTCTTTCCGTGGAGGAGGAGAACCATGCCCTCCTCCTCAAGATCGGCCGCAAGCATTTCGTCCCCCAGGAGATCTTTCCCCATGAGCTTCTCCCCGAATCGGTGAAGCCGCTGATCAATCAGAATCGGGAACTGGAGCAACTCATCGGCGATTTCGAGATCCTTCCTCCCCTGCGCGAGGACGCGTTTCATCTGGCCATTGCTCTGGAAGAGGCGGCGGGGGAGCTCCACTATCAGCGGGCCATGGCGGGGGGCGCCCACAATGAAGCCCTGAAGGTTTTTCAGACCCTCAACAACGACGACCGGGACCATGCCGACCGGATCAGGCGTTACATGGAGGAACGGGGAATCGGCCAGTCTCCGTGACCGGCCTGTGACCTCCGCACCGATGCACCGACTTTCGCACCCCACACTGATCGCTCACCCCGTCACGCTGCTGGACCCGCGCGTGAAACTCCTCTCGGCCCTGGCGCTCCTCGTCATGGTGGTGAGCTGCACGGGAGTCGCCTTTCCGCTGCTGGCGGCGGCCCTCGGCCTTCTCCTCTGCCTCTGGCTGGGGGTGCCGGCGCGGCTTATCCTCGTGCGGTTTGCCGAGCCCCTCTTTATCGCGGCGGTGGTGCTCCTCCTCAAGACCTTCTTCAGCGGCACCGACCCCCTCTTCACCCTTCATCCCTTCGGCCTGGAGATCGTGGCCCACCGTGACGGACTCGCCGAAGGGGGCGCCATCGCGGCCCGGATCGCCGGGGCCGTGGCGGTGGTGGCGGCGGTGGGGTTCGCCACCCCCTTCACCGACCTCATGGCGGCCCTGTCGTGGCTGCGGGTCCCCCAAGGGCTCATCGACGTGGCCCTCTTTGCCTGGCGCTACCTCTTTGTCCTCTTCGACGACGCCCAGGTGGTCTACGCGGCCCAGAGGAACCGCCTCGGCTACGCAGGGTTCCGGCGGGGGCTGCGCTCCTTCGGGATGCTGGCCGGCGCCCTGGTCATCAAGGCCTTCGACACCAGCCAGACCATCACCACAGCCATGGTGCAGCGGGGGTACGACGGAAACCTGCCGCTCCTGAAGCACCGCCCTTTCCGGACCGGCGAGGTGGCCGCATCGGTCCTTTTCGTGGCGGCCATGGGGATGCTGCGGTGGCTGTAGCGCGCCTTTCCGTCCATATCCGCGCCTTCACCTACCCCGACGGCACCCGCGCCCTGGCCGACATCCGGCTGGAGGTGGAGAGGGGGGAGTTCTGCGGCATCCTCGGCTCCAACGGGTCGGGGAAGACGACGCTTCTGAAGATCATGGACGGCCTCGTCAAGGAGTACGACGGCCAAGTGCTCCTGGACGGCCGGGACGTGCGGAAGCTCCATCCCCGGGACATCTACCGGACCGTGGGGCTCGTGTTCCAGAATCCCGATGACCAGCTCTTCGCCCACACGGTCTTCGAGGACGTGGCCTTCGGGCCCCGCAACATGGGGTTTGCGGAGGCGGAGGTGAAGGTGCGGGTCGAGGAAGCCCTGGCCGCCGTGGAGATGGTGGAGCTGGCAGGCAAGAACATCCACGCCCTCAGCTACGGCCAGAAGAAGCGGGTCTGCATCGCCGGGCTCCTGGCCATGGGGCACGAGGTGCTCCTCCTGGACGAGCCCACCGCCGGCCTCGACCCCATGGGGGAGTACCGGATGATGGAACTTCTGACGCGCCTCAACCGCGACCAGGGGGTGACGGTCGTCATGGCGACCCACTCGGTGGACCTGGTCCCCCTCTTTCTCCATCGGCTCCACATCCTGAGCCGGGGGAAGATCGTCCGGAGCGGCCCCCCCGAGGAAGTCTTCACCGCCCCGGCCGAACTGGAGAACGTGAAGCTTCGGCTCCCCCACATCGCCGAACTGATCCATCGGCTGAAGCACGAGGACGGTCTCCCCTTCCGGCGGCTTCCCCTCACCATTGGCGAGGCACGGCGGGAGATCGTCGAGGTAATGGAAATGAAAAGGAGCAGTTCATGAAAACCGCAATTTTATTGATGGCCCACGGGAGCCGCATCCCCGAGGCCAACGACGCCGTGCGGGAGATCGCCGCCATGGTTAAGGAGATGACCGGCTACGGGATCGTGGAGGTGTCGTTCCGGGAGCAGCACCTGCCGAATATCCAGCAGGGGATCGACGCCTGCGTGGCGAAAGGGGCGGAGCGGGTGCTCCTGATGCCCTACTTCCTCTTCGTGGGTGCCCACGTTCAGGAGGACCTCCCCGAGGAGATGGCCGAGGCCCGCAGACGCTACCCCAACGTGGAATTCGCCATGGGACCTCACCTGGGGGTACACCGCAAGCTGGCCGAGGTGGAGGTGGATCGGATCGCCGAGGCCCTCACCGCCACGGGATGGCACTGATGTCGGTTCATCTCACTCCCGAAGAGATCGAAGCCGAATCGTTCCGCCTCATCGATGCCGAAGTGGGACCCCACCCCTGGGGACCTGCCGAGTGGCCGGTGGTACGGCGGGCCATCCACACGAGCGCCGACTTCGACTACGCCCGCTCCATGGTATTCTCCCCCCAGGCCGTGGCCCGTGGCGTGGCGGCCCTGCGGAAGGGAAGGGGGATCGTCACCGACACCACCATGGCCCTGTCGGGGATAGCCAAGCCGCGCCTTGAGCGCTTCGGCATCCGCGCCGCCTGCTTCGTGGCCGACCCGGAGGTGGCCCGGGACGCAAAAGCGCTCGGGGTGACCCGCTCCATCCTGGCCATGCGGAAGGGGGTGGCCGACTGCGGCAACGGCATCTTTGTCATCGGCAACGCCCCCACGGCTCTCTTCGAGCTGCTGCGCCTCATCCGCCATGAGGGGGTGCGGCCGGAACTGGTCGTGGGGCTACCGGTGGGCTTCGTGGGCGCCGCCGAGAGCAAGGAGGCGCTCCTTGCCCTGGAGGAGGAATCTCCCGAAATTCCCTTTATCACCAACCGGGGGCGCAAGGGGGGCTCAAACGTGGCCGCGGCCGTAGTGAATGCACTTCTGATCCTGGCGGAGGAGGCGGGGTAGGGGCAGTCCCCCCGTCACTCACAATGGACAGAAAAGAGCTCAGACACGGCTACACCACCGGTGCCTGCGCCGCTGCTGCCGCTAAGGGGGCGGCGCGGATGCTCCGGGAGCAGCGCATCGTGGAGGAGGTGGAGCTTGTCCTCCCCAGGGGCGAGCGGGTCATTTTTCGCCTCCATGGCCAGGAATTCGACGCCGGCGCCGCCTCCTGCTTCGTGGTGAAGGATGCGGGGGACGACCCTGATGTGACCAACGGAGCCGAGATCCACGGCCGGGTCCATCGCGAGCCCCTCAACCGCTCCGGCGCCCGGACCATGGTCTTCGTGGACGGGGGGAAGGGGGTCGGCACGGTGACCAAGCCGGGGCTCGGGGTGGGGGTGGGGAACCCGGCCATCAACCCGGTGCCGATGCGGATGATCACCGAGGGGGTGAAGGAGGAGTTCTCCGTTGTCTGCCTCCCCCAGGTCCTCTACGTCACCATCTCCATCCCCAACGGCGAGGAGCTGGCGAAAAAGACCCTCAACGCCCGCCTCGGCATCGTGGGGGGGCTCTCCATCCTCGGCACCACCGGCATCGTGCGCCCCATCTCCGCCAAGGCCTGGACCGACACCCTCGATGCGGCCCTGGACGTGGCCCGGGCCTGCGGCTGCAAGACCGTGGTCCTCTCCACCGGAAGGACCAGTGAACTGGTGGCGCTGAAGGCCAATCCTCTCCCTGAAGAGTCCTTTATTATGATGGGGGACCACGTGGGGTATGCTCTTCGGGCGTGCGCCCGCAAGGAGATGCGTCATGTGGTCCTGGCGGGGCAGTTCGCCAAGCTCCTGAAGATCGCCTGCGGCCACGAGCAGACCCACGTCTCCTCCTCGGAGCTGGATCTGCGGATGCTGGCGGAATGGCTCCACGAACTGGGGTCCCGGTCCCCGGTCCCCGGTCCCTGGTCCCGGTACAACACCGCACGCCAGGTGCTGGAGGAGTCGGGTCACGATCGTGCCCTCATGGAGCTCGTCTGCATCCGGGCCCAGGAGGCGGCCCGGCGGCTGGCTCCTTCCCTCGACATCAAGGTTTTACTGGCAGGGTACGATTCAACGGTGCTATATTTCGGGTAAAATTACGGACAGAGTCCCATTTCGGAATTGAGGAGGTTTCCCCATGCCTCACCAGAAAATCTACCTCGTCGGCGCAGGCATCGAAGGGTGGGAAGGGTTCGGCGCCAAGGCCCTGGAGGTTATCGGCAAGGCCGAGGTCCTCATCGGCCACAAGCGCCACCTGGACATCTTTCCCGACTTCACCGGGAAGAAGCAGGAACTGGGGGACCTCTCCATCCTCCTGGAGCAGCTCAAGGGGACCGACAAGCGGACCGTGGTCCTCGGCTCCGGCGACCCGAACTTCTTCGGCATCGCCCGGTTCCTGCTCCGCAACCTCCCCAAGGAGCGGATCGAGATCTTCCCCAACGTGACGAGCGTCCAGTACGCCTTCGCCCAGATCAAGGAACCGTGGGACGACGCCATCTTCGTCTCGGTGCACGGCCGGGGGCTCAAGGGGGCCGTGGACCGGATCGTGGCCGCCGAGAAGGTGGCGGTCCTCACCGACAAGACCAACTCCCCGGCGGCCATCGCCCGGGAACTCATCGCCCGGGGGGCCGAGGGGTACGAGGCGTGGCTCTGCGAGAACCTGGGGCTCCCCGGAGAGAAGTTCACCAGGACCGACGTGAAGGGCCTTCTGGAGCTGCCGGCGGCGGAGCTGAACATCCTCATCCTCATCAAGGCCTGGGAGCCCCAGCTGACCCAGTACCCGGTCATCGGCATCGATGACGACGAGTTCGCCACTGCCAAGAAGCTCATCACCAAGCAGGAGGTGCGGGCCGTGACCCTGGCGAAGCTCAGGCTCCAGGATGATCTCATCATGTGGGACATCGGCGCCGGGAGCGCTTCCGTCTCCATCGAGGCGTCGAACCTGATGCCCAACGGCCGTATCTTCGCCCTGGAGAGGAATCCCCAGTACCTCGGCTTCATTCGCGACAACCTGAAGAAGTTCGTGGCCCGCAACGTGGCGCTCATCGAGGCCTTCGCCCCCGAGGGGCTCGACGACCTCCCCGATCCGGACCGGGTCTTCATCGGCGGCTCCGGCGGCATGCTGGAGGAGATCATCGATGCCGTGGACCGGCGCCTCAAGCCCGACGGCGTCATCGTCCTGAACGCCGTGACCCTCGACACCCTCACCAAGGCGGTGGAGTTCCTGGAGGACCACGGCTACACCGTGGAGGTGGCCTGCATCAACGTGGCCAAGACCAAGGGGCTCACCGAGTACAAAATGTTCGAGTCCCACAATCCCGTGTACATCGTTTCTGCCTGGAAGGGAGAGGAATGACCGCAAAAATTTACGCCGTAGGCGTCGGCCCCGGCGACCCGGAGCTTTTGACGAGAAAGGCCGAGCGGATCATCCGTTCGGCCGCCGTCATCTGCGCCCCCACCGGCGCGGCCGACGCGGCCAGCTACGCCCTCTCCATCGTGGAGGATCTCATCGATCCCGCCCGCCAGGAGGTGCTTCCCCAGGTCTTCCCCATGCGCAAGGACCAGGAGGGGCTCGAAGCGTTCTGGGAGGAGGCCGCCGCCCAGGTTGCCGCGCGGGTCCAGGCCGGGAAGGATGTGGCCTTCATCACCATCGGTGACCCGTTCCTCTACTCCACCTTCCTCTATCTCTACCGTATCTTCCGGGAGCGCTACCCGGAGATTTCCGTGGAGATCGTGCCGGGGATCTCCAGCATCAACGCCGCAGCGGCCGCTGCCGGTGTCCCCCTGGGGATGGCCGCCGAGCGGATCGCCATCCTCCCCACCACCTACGAGGACGACGAACTGCGCCGGACCTTCGCCGACTTCGATACCGTCATCCTCATGAAGGTGAACCGGGTCTTTGACCGGATTTACTCGCTTTTGAAAGAGCTGGGGCTGGAGCGGAAGGGGGTCTTTGTCCGCCGGGTCGGCTCCGCCGACGAAGAGGTGGTGTTCGACCTGGAATCTCTCGTGGGGGAGAAGCTCGATTACCTGTCGCTCTTGATTGTCAAAAAGTAAAACCGAAAAGGCTAAGGAGAGGTTTCCCTCTGTGTCCTCTGTGGTCGAAAGCACTATAGTCCATTTCGTCGGCGCCGGCCCCGGTGATGCCGAGCTCATTACGGTGAAAGGTGCCCGGCTTCTGCGGGAGTCCCATGTGGTCGTCTACGCAGGGAGCCTCGTGGACCGGGAACTGGTTCGCACCTACGCCCCCCAGGCCGAGGTGTACGACTCCGCCGCCATGACCCTTGAAGAGACCACGGCGGTGCTGGCCCAGGCGGTGGCGGATGACAAGCTGGCCGTGCGCCTCCACACCGGCGACCCCTCCATCTACGGGGCGATCCAGGAGCAGATGGCGGAGCTGGATGCACTCGGCATCGGTTATGCCGTGGTCCCGGGGGTGACGAGCGCCTTTGCCGCCGCGGCGACACTCAAGCAGGAACTGACCCTGCCGGAAGTCTCCCAGACGGTCATCATCACGCGGCTTGCCGGGCGGACCCCGGTGCCGGAGCGGGAGAAGCTTTCCGAGATCGCCAGGCTGGGAGCGACCCTGGTCATCTACCTGTCGGTCTCCATGATCGAGCGGGTGGTGGCGGAGCTTCTGGAGGGGGCCTACACCCCGGCGACGCCGGTGGCGGTGGTGGCCAGGGCTTCGTGGCCCGACGAGCAGACGGTGGAGGGGACCCTGGCCGACATCGCCGGGAAGGTGCACGAGGCGGAGATCGGCAAGCAGGCTATCATCCTCGTGGGGGACGTGCTGAAGGCTCGTCGGGAAGGGCTGAAGAGCAAATCGCTCCTCTATGACAAGGGTTTTTCCCACGAGTTCCGGAAGGGGATTGTCACCTAACGCTCCCGCTTCTTCCCATGGCTGAGAGGCTTTCATGCGCATCGCCATCATCGCCATAACCCGCAACGGCGCCCGGCTCGGCACGCAACTGCGGGACGGGCTCGGCAACGCGGAGATGTACGTCCTGCAGAAATTCTCCGGGCAGGCGGGGAAAGGGGCCGTTCCCTTCGGGGGGGAGCTGAAGGGGCTGGTGGCGGAACTCTGGCCCGTCTTCGACGGTTTCATTTTCATCATGGCCACGGGGATCGTGGTCCGGATGGTGGCCCCGCACCTGGTCGCCAAGGATGTGGATCCGGCTGTTGTGGTGATGGACGACGCCGGGAAATTCGCCATTTCCCTCCTGGCGGGGCACCTGGGGGGTGCCAACGAGCTCGCCTGCCGCTGTGCCTTCGTCACCGGCGCCCGTGAGGTCATAACCACCGCCACCGACGCCAACAATCTCCCCTCCTTCGACATGCTGGCCAAGGAGGAGGGGTGGGCCATCGACGATCTCTGCCGGGTGAAGACGCTGAACGCGCTCATCCTGGAGGGGGAGGAGATCGCCGTGGTGGACCCCACCGACCGGCTGCGGACCGCCTTCCACGGCACGGCACGGCTCACCTTCCACGACACCTTTGTGGAGGCCCTCCAGAGCGGCGCCCGGGGGTTCGTATTCGTCACCAACCGGCGGCTTCCCCCCCAGGCCCAGGCGGATACCCTCCTTGTCCTGCGCCCCCGGAACCTGGTCCTCGGCATCGGCTGCAACAGTGGAACCGAGGCCCGGGAGATCGCGGAGGCGGTGGGGGCCCAGATGAAGCGCCTCTTCCTCTCCCTGAAGAGCGTCGCCTGCATCGGGAGTGCCGCGGCCAAGCGGGAGGAGGCGGGGCTCCTGGCCTTTGCCCGGGAGCATGGCCTACCCCTTCGCTTCTTCGAGAGCGAGGAACTGAACGGCGTTGCCGTGCCGTCTCCCCCTTCGGCCCATGCCCTGGAGGCCATCGGCGCCGCCGGCGTTGCCGAGCCGGCCGCGGTGCTCGCATCGGGCGGCGGGCGGCTCCTGCTGAAGAAGATCAAGAGCGGCAACGTAACGCTCGCCATCGCTGAAATTTCCTGAAAAACATGAGGTTTGTGATGTCCAAGCTCTACGTCGTCGGCATCGGCCCCGGCGATCTCGACCATATGACCTTCCAGGCCAACGAGGCCCTCGACGCTGCCGACGCGGTGGTGGGGTACAAGACCTACCTGGATCTGATAAACCCCCTCATCGCCGGCAAAGAGATCGTCTCCTCCGGCATGATGAAGGAGGTGGAGCGCTGCCGCGAGGCCCTGGACCTGGCCGCCTCGGGGAAGACCGTGGCCCTGGTCTCCAGCGGCGACGCCGGCATCTACGGCATGGCGGGGCTCGCCCTGGAGCTGGCGGCGGAGATGGCCGCTCCCCCCGAGATCGTGGTGGTCCCCGGCGTCTCGGCCGTGCAGGCGGCGGCGGCCGTGCTCGGCGCCCCCCTCATGCACGATTTCGCCGTCATCTCCCTGTCCGATCTCCTGACCCCGTGGGACCTCATCAAGAGGCGGCTTGGGGCAGCGGCCGAAGCCGATTTCGTGGTGGCCCTCTACAACCCCCGGAGCAAGGGGCGGGTACAGCAGATCGAGGAGGCGCGGCGGATTCTCCTTTCTGCCCGGCCGGCCGATACCCCGGTGGGGATCGTCCGCAACGCCCTGCGGGAGGGGGAGGAACGGGTCGTCACCACCCTGGGGCGGATGCTCGACCACCCCATCGACATGTTCTCACTGGTCATCGTGGGGAACTCCGCCACCTTCGTCGATCCGGCAGGGCGGATGGTGACCCCGCGGGGCTATAAGGCCGGGACCGGGGACCGGGGACCAGGGACCAGGAAAAAGCAAAAAAACGCAGTCGACGAGCACTTGTCAGATTCTCCGCCCCAGATTTTGAATTCCCGGTCCCCGGTCCCCGGTCCCCGGTCTTTAATGATCGTCGGCACCGCCTCGGACGTGGGGAAGTCGGTCCTTACGGCCGGCATCTGCCGCATCCTGAAAAATCGCGGCCTCAGGGTGGCCCCCTTCAAGTCCCAGAACATGGCCCTCAACTCGGCGGTCACCCCCGAGGGGGGAGAGATCGGCCGGGCCCAGGCGGTGCAGGCGGCGGCCTGCGGCATCCCTCCCCATGTGGACATGAACCCGATCCTCCTGAAACCCTCCTCCGACACCGGCAGCCAGGTCATTGTCGCGGGGGAGGTGGTGGGGAACATGTCGGTGAGGGAGTACCACGCCTACAAGCCCGTCGCCTTCGAGCGGGTGCGGGAGAGCTTTGACCGGCTTTCTTCGGCCCACGATTTTGTGGTCATCGAGGGGGCCGGGAGCATTGCCGAGATCAACCTGAAGGCCCACGACATCGCCAACCTGAAGGTGGCCGAGATGGCGGGGTGCCGGGCCATCCTCGTGGCCGACATCGACCGGGGCGGGGTCTTCGCCCAGATCGTGGGGACCATGGAGCTGCTGGAGCCGGCGGAGCGGGAGCGGATCGCCGGCATCGTCATCAACAAGTTCCGGGGTGACCCGTCGCTCCTCGCGCCGGGAATCGAGTTCGTGGAGAAGCGGACCGGCGTCCCGGTCCTCGGTGTGGTGCCCTGCTTCACCGGTTTCCGCATTCCGGAGGAGGACAGCGTCGCCCTGGAGAAGCGGAAAACCGGGAGCGGCGAGCGGGGGACGACGGCGGGAGAGCGGCTGAACATTGGCGTGGTGAAGCTGTCGCGGATCTCCAACTACACCGACTTCGACGCCCTGGAGGGGGAGCCCGACGTGCGCCTCACCTACGTGGAAGGGGCGGACCAGCTCCGGGGGCTCGACCTCCTTATCATCCCGGGGAGCAAGGCCACCACCACGGACCTCTATTTCCTCATGGAACGGGGGCTCTTCGAGGCGATCCGGGCCTTCCGGGGGCCCATCGTCGGCATCTGCGGCGGCTACCAGATGCTGGGGAAGCGGGTCTCCGACCCCCACGCCGTGGAGTCGGGAATCCGCGAGGCCGAGGGGCTCGGTCTTCTGGATGTGGTGACGGTGATGCTGGAGAAGAAGACCACCCACCAGGCCCGGGCCGAGCTGTTGCCGGCGGGGTACCAGGTGGCTCCCCGCTGCCGGGGGGAGCTGGAGGGGTACGAGATCCACATGGGGGAGACGATCCTCGGGCCCAGCGTCCGTCCCTTTGCCCGGGCCACGGAGCGTTCGGGGCGCGCTGTGGAGGTGCTGGATGGCGCCGTCTCCTGCGATGGCCGGGTCTTTGGCACCTACCTTCATGGCATCTTCGACAACGCCGGCTTCCGCTCCGCCTTCCTCAATAAGCTCCGGCGGGCCAAGGGGCTCGATGAGCGCCCCGCAGCCGAGGTGCAGGACGATCCTTTTGATCTGTTGGCGGCCCACCTGGAGAAGCACCTGGACATGGATCGGCTCCTGGCCATCTGCGGGCTTGCCCGGTGACCGAGGCGTGTGCGGTCGTCCTGGCCGCGGTCCTGCTCGACCTCCTTTTCGGTGACCCCCGCTGGCTGCCGCATCCGGTGGTGGTCATGGGGAAGCTGATCACGGGGCTGGAGAAGGTCCTGCGGCGGCTGGTGACGAACGAGCGTGTCGGCGGAGTGTTTCTCCTTCTCCTGACCGTCGGCATAACCGCCGGTGTCGCCTGGAGCGTGGTGCAGGGAGCCGCCCTCATCCATCCCGCTGCTGGCGCCGTCGTCTCGGCCATCCTGGGGTGGACCTGTCTGGCGGCCCGTTCCCTCCACGGGGAATCGAAGCTGGTGGCCGAGGCCCTTCTGCGGGGCGATCTACCGGAGGCGCGGCGGCTCCTCTCCTACATCGTGGGGCGGGACACGGCGGAACTCCCGGAGCCGGAAATCTGGCGCGGCGCCGTGGAGACCGTGGCCGAAAACACCTCCGACGGGGTGATCGCGCCGCTCCTCTTCCTCATGGTCGGCGGGGCCCCCCTGGCCCTGGCCTACAAGGCGGTCAACACCCTCGACTCCATGGTGGGGTACAAGAACGAGCGGTATCTCCGCTTCGGCTGGGCCTCGGCCCGGTTCGACGACCTGGCGAACCTCGTCCCGGCGCGGCTCACGGGGCTCCTCATGGTCCTCGCCGCCCCCCTGGCGAGGCTGTCGGGCCGTAATGCCTGGCGGATAATGCTCCGGGACGGCCGTAACCACTCATCTCCCAACAGTGGCATCCCCGAGGCGGCCGCTGCCGGCGCCCTCGGCGTACAGCTCGGGGGGACCAACATCTACTTCGGCAAGCCGGTGGCGAAGCCCACCATCGGCGATCCCCTCAACCCCCTCGACGCCGTGGCCTGGCGGGGAGCCGTGCGGCTCATGTACGGCGCCGAGGGGCTTCTCCTGCTGGCCTGGGGAGTCTTCGCGCTGCGAGGTATCACTGCTCCATGAAAGAGACCTTTGACCACGGCGGCACGGTCTTTGCCGTTGCCCGCCATCTCGGCGTTTCCCCCGATGACATCCTCGACTTCTCGGCGAGCATCAACCCCCTCGGCCCGCCGGCCGGTGTGCGCGGGGCGGTAACGTTCGCCTTCGACCGCCTCGTCCATTACCCCGACAGCACCGCTGCGGAGCTGCGGGAGGCCCTGGCCCGCCGCCACGGCCTCCATCCCGGCACAATCTGCGTCGCCAACGGATCAACGGAGCTTATCTATCTGGTGCCGCGCCTTGCGGGGGGAGCGCGGGGGCTGATCGTTGCGCCCCCGTTCTCCGAGTATGCCAAGAGCCTCTCCCGGGCCGGATTGGAGGTCGACTACCTGGACCTCTCCCCCGCCGACGGATTTGCTCTTTCCCTTGATCTCCTCGATTGCCGCCTGGCGGACGGTTACGACCTCCTCTTCCTCGCCAACCCCGGCAACCCCACCGGGGCGCTCATTCCCCGCCATGACATTGCCGAGATTGTCCGCCTCTGCCGGAGCCGCGGCACCTTCCTTGTCCTTGACGAGGCCTTCATCGATTTTTGCGAGGAGGAATCGGCGACGCCCCTCGTGGCCCAGGGGGACGGGGCCGTGGTGCTCCGCTCCATGACCAAGTTCTACGCCATTCCGGGGCTGCGGCTCGGCTACGCCGTGGGGAGCGAAGCGGTGATCGCCCGGCTCTCGGCCCTGCGGGAGCCCTGGAGCGTCAACACCCTGGCCCAGGCCGCCGGCCTCGCCTGTCTGGCTGATCCGGATTACCCGGCCAGGACCCGTTCCCTCGTGGAGGTGGAGCGGGCGCGGCTTGCCGCCGGCATCGCAGCCTTGCCGGGGCTTGCGGTCTATCCATCCGCCGCCAACTATCTCCTGATTCGGATCGATGTTGGCCCCACGGCCCGGGAACTGGCAACGCGGCTTCTCTCAGAGCGGGTCCTGATCCGGGACTGCTCTTCCTTTCGGGGGCTTTCGGAGCGGTTCTTCCGTGTTGCCGTGCGGGGAGCCGGGGAGAATGGGCGGCTGTTGGAACTGTTGGGGGGGATTTTCGGCTGAAACCGGGGCCTTAGCCCCGCTTGCCGCTCTGGAGGATTACGACCCGGCACCCGGGAAGCGCCAGCCGGAGGCGGTCGAGACCCCCGTCGGTGACCGGGGCATTGCTGATGGTGAGGGAGCGGAGCCGCGGCAGGTATTTGAGGCAGGCGAGCCCGGCGTCGGTGACCCGGGTGTCGTAGAGGTAGAGGCGTTCGAGGTTCTTCAGTTCCAGGAGGTGGACAATCCCCTCGCCGGTTATGCCGGCGCCCGAAAGGTAGAGCTCCGCAATGCCCGTGAGCCGCAGGATGTGGGTCAGGTCGTCGTCGCTGACGCCGTAGAGGAAGCACGCCTGGAGGTCGTCGGCCTGGAGTGTCCCGAGGAGGTCCAGGTCAGCCACGGCCCCTTCGCTCACGTCGAGCCGCAGTCCCTTTCCCGCCGGCACGGCCATGTCGCCGACCGCCTCGCCGAGGCGCTTCCAGTCGAGAAAGCTCCCCGAGTTCCGCTCCCGGACGAAGAGGGTTCCGAGAACGCGGTCGGCGGGAAACCTGACAATACGGAAGGAGTCGGCCGGCGGTGTCGGAGGTGCGAGGGCGGCTTCGGGTGTGTCGTCGGAGCGGCGTCCGCGATCCAGCCCGTTCAGGGTCCTGCAGGTGGCAAGGATCTCGGCGTCGAGCCTCGACGACATTTCGGCGATGATGTCGCGCCCCCGCCACCGGGCGTCCTGCACCCGCTGGATGAGGCGGTAGAGGTCGGTGTTCCGGAGCCGGACCATTTCCAGTTCCACCCCCCTGATCCGTTCCACGACCCGGGCGATCCGCCGAGTGACCAGGGCCAGTTCTCCTGCGGTGCCGACGGCTACGGCCGTCTCGGGAGACAGCTCCCACTCTTCCAGAATTGCCTGGAGGGTGACCCGGTCCTCTTCGGCGTAGGCCCGGTTCGCCTCGGCCATGAGCTTCTGGCGGCGCCGGCGGTCCCCGTCGGAATCGGCAAAGTCGGGGTGGATCGCCTTGGCCACCCTGCGGTAGATGTCGCGGATCCCCTCGCTCTTTCCCGTTGCCACGGTGCCCGGTTTTACCCGGGGGATCTCCTCGGCCTCCGGTTCCTCGTCCCGGAAACCGTAGTGCCGCCGTTCCCCTGCATCATCCGTTTGGCCGCCTGCGTCCTCTGCCCGGGCCTTGGCAAGCTCCTGCCGCAACTGGTCCAGTTCCCGGATCCGGTCGGCCATCTTCACGGAATAGAGCTTCTCGAACTCCTGGATCTCCTCCCGAAGGTCCTCAAGGTCGTGCTCGAGCCGGGCCAGGCGCCGCTCCAGGGCGTGGAACTCCCGCCGCTTGCGCTCAAGCTCCAGTTCATCCGTGGTTGGTGTCCGTTTGTATCCTGCTTTCATGAAAACCTGGAATGGTGCGCGTGAAGTTACGGGTGGAGAAGTGCCCGCTGGAGCTCGGGGGAGAGTTTCTTTTGTCCCGGGGCAGGGTACTGTTCCCGCTCCCAGAGGAAGAGGCCGGTGGCTTCGTCAAAGGTGCGGACGGGCGCAGTCCCCACCAGCGGTATGATGACATACTCGGCGGCGAAGATGATGCATCCCTCCATGGCGTGGCCGCCGAAGACCTTCCCTTCCTCGTCGGAAACGGCGAGGTGGAGGTGGACGAAGGGTTTTCCGTCCCGCAGCGATATGTTCCCCGTGCCGGAAACGATCTCCAGGGGGTTGTTGAACGGGAGCTCCCGGTAGGCCTTGCTCCACTGGTCGTAAAAGCCGAGTGTTGCCCTCTGGAGGGCGCCCATCACCTGGACGGCGCCTGCCTGGATTCCGTTGGCGCCGGCCGTCTCGGTGAGGGCGCCGATCAGGTCCGCCTTGTGGGGGAGCTTGCCCATGAACATCGCCGTACCTCCGTCAGAGAGCCGCCGGTGGCGGCAGACTTCGGCCACTGTAGCCCATCTGCCAATGGGAGTCAACGGAGGGATTCCCCCTTGACAAGCAACGGGTGCGGGGTATTTTAGAGCGGCAACCACCATTGATTATTACTGCTTCGGCTGCCGTTTCGGCAGGCGAAAAAGAGGATTCATGAGACGCATCGTTGCTATTTTGCTTGTGTTGACGCTGACGGTTGCCGTTGGCTGCAGGAAAACGGCGGATCAGGATGCCGGCGGGAGCGGCAAGCTCCGGGTCGTGGCCACCATCTTCCCGGTCTATGAGTTTGCCCGCGCCGTGGCGGGGGACAAGGCCGAGGTGACGATGCTCCTTCCCCCGGGCATGGAGCCCCACAGCTTCGAGCCGCGCCCCGAGGACATCGTGCGGGTGAGCCGGGCGGACCTCTTCGTCTACACAAACCGCTACATGGAGCCGTGGGCCGGCGAGATCGTCAAGGGGGCAGGCAAGGGGAACCTCTCGGTGGTCGACGCGAGCCGGAGAGCGAAATTTCTGAAGGCGGGCGCCGGGGAGAATCACGACGGCCACGACGACGGGGAGCATGGCCACGGAGGGGAGGGGATGGACCCCCACCTCTGGCTCGATTTTACCAACGCCCAGCGCATGGTGGATACCATCGCCGGTGCCCTTGCGGAGCGGGACCCGGCGAACCGTGCCGTCTACCTGGCCAATGCCGCCGCCTACCGGGCGAAGCTGGCCGACCTGGACGAGCGGTACCGCACGGGGCTCGCCACCTGCGCCACGCGGACCGTTCTCCACGGCGGACACTTCGCCTTCGGCTATCTGGCCAACCGCTACGGCCTGCGATACGAGTCGGCCTACGCCGTCTCCGCCGACGCCGAGCCCACTCCGGCGAAGCTGGCGAAGCTCGTTAAGCAGGTGCGGGCCGAGGGGCTGACGCACATCTACACCGAGGAGCTCCTCGATCCCCGCACCGCCGAGACCATCGCCCGGGAGACCGGCGCCTCCATCCTCATGCTTCACGGCGCCCACACCGTGGCCAAGGCCGACCTGGACAAGGGGGTCACGTTCATCGCCCTCATGGAGAAAAACCTGGCGAGCCTTCGGGAGGGTCTCCAATGCCGGTAGGGGTCGTCACGGTTCAGGGGCTCTCCCTCGCCTACCAGGGGGCGGATGCCCTGTGCGACGTGTCGTTCGCCGTGGAGAAGGGGGACTACGTGGGGATCGTCGGCCCCAATGGCTCGGGGAAGAGCACCCTCATCCGCTGCATCCTGGGGCTTGCCCGCCCCGACCGGGGGGGCGTCGACCTCTTCGGTACCCCCCTGGGCTCCTTTGAGCAGTGGCAGCGGGTCGGCTACCTCCCCCAGGGGCTCCAGCACTTCAATCCCCACTTCCCGGCCACCGTCGCCGAGGTGGTGGGGCTGGGACTCTTGGCTGCCCGTCCCTTTCCCCGTCGCGCCCGCAGGGAGGATACCGGGGCCGTGGACCGGGCCCTGGATCTCATGGGGATCGGCGGCATCCGCAACCGGCTCATCGGCGAACTCTCCGGGGGCCTGCGGCAGCGGGTACTTCTTGCCCGGGCACTGGTGAACGGGCCGGAGCTTCTCGTCCTTGACGAACCCACCACGGCCCTGGACCCGGAGACCCGGGAGAGCTTCTACCGCACCATCCAGGACGTCAACCGGGAGCGGGAAACCACCGTCATCCTCGTGACCCATGACAGCGGCACCATCGGCCGCTACGCCTCACGGTTTCTCTACCTGGACAAACGCCTGGTCTTTTACGGCGGCTTCGACGACTTCTGCGGCTCGCCGGAGATGGCGGACTACTTCGGTCCCCATACCCAGCACCAGATCTGCCACCGGCATTAAACAAGGATTGTAGGGGCGCTGCTTGCCGCGCCCTGGCCGATCCTGAAACAAGGGCGCGGCAAGCGGCGCCCCTACGGATTCATCTGAACTGGAATAACAATGACTTTCCTCGAAATCTTTCAGTACGGCTTTCTCCTCCGGGCCCTTGTGGCCGGCTCCCTCATCGCGGCCCTCTGCGCGGTGCTCGGGGTATTCCTCGTCCTGCGGCGGCTGTCGCTCATCGGCGACGGCCTTGCCCACGTCACCTTCGGGAGCGTGGCGTTAGCCCTCTTTCTCCGCTTCCAGTCAGTCTATGCCACCGCCGCCGCCATACCGGCCGTGCTCCTGGCGGCCCTGGGGATCCTGAAGCTGGCCGAGCGGGCGCGGATCTACGGCGACGCCGCCATCGGCATCGTCTCGTCCCTGGGGATCGCCACCGGCATCATGCTGGCCAGCATGGCCGGCGGCTTCAACGTGGACCTCTTCAGCTACCTCTTCGGCAACATCCTCTCCATCAGCCCCTTCGAGCTGGGGCAGACGGCGGTTCTCTTCGTGGTGGTCTGCCTGACGGTAATCCTCTTCTACCACGATCTCTTCGCCATCACCTTCGACGAGGAGCTCGCCCGCACTTCGGGTATCCGGGTGGACCGGATCAACGCGGTGCTCGTCCTCCTCACGGCGCTCACCGTGGTGTTGGCCATGAAGGTGGTGGGGATCATGCTCATCTCGGCGCTCCTCATCCTGCCGGCGGTCACATCGCTGCAGGTTGCCCGGGGGTTCCGGACCGCCATAGCCCTTGCCGTGCTCCTCGGGGTCCTGTCGGTGGTGGGCGGGATCGTCATCTCCTTTCTCGCCAATCTCCCCGCCGGCGCCACCATCATCCTGGTGAACTTTACCCTGTTCCTGGTCTCCTTTGGGTTGCGGAAGCTGCGGAAGTAGCGCGAAAAAAGATTCCCCTCCGGGGTAAAGTAGTCTATCATCCGGCCGTTTTGAAACCGGCCGCAGGAGAAGAGACCCATGGGCGAAACCGTCAGATTCGGCATCTCCATCGACGACAAACTGCTGGAAAATTTCGACCGGCTCATCGAGGAGAAGGGGTACATGAACCGCTCCGAGGCGGTCCGCGACCTGATCCGCGCGGCGCTGGTGGAGCTCAAGTGGGAAGGGGGCGACGAGGAGACCGTCGGCACCGTGACCCTTGTCTACAACCACCACGTCCGCGACCTTTCCGACAAACTCACCGAGCAGCAGCACTCCCACCACAACGAGATCATCTCGGCCCTCCACGTCCACCTGGACGCCCACAACTGCCTCGAAGTCCTCGTGGTGCGGGGCAAGGCCCGGGAGGTGAAGAAGATCGCCGACGAGCTGATCGGCGTGAAGGGGGTCAAGCACGGCAAGCTCGTCATGACCACCACGGGGGAGGAGCTGCACTGAAAGCCGGGACCGGGGACCAGGGACCGGAAAAGGCGGTCAGGAGCGTTGAAAAATCTGGCGCGTTATGCTCTAATCTGCCGGTGGAATCGAATGTTTTCATAGCCCTCGGCTCGAACCAGGGGGACCGGGAGCTGGCGCTGCTGCGGGCCGTGGCCGAGGTTGGCAAGCTGGCCCAGACACGGATTACCGCACTTTCCGGCTTCTACGACACCGAGCCTGTGGGGTTGGTGGCGCAGCCCACCTTCCTCAATGCTGTCATGAGGGTTGAAACGTCCCTTTCCCCCCGCCAGCTGCTTGCGGAACTCCAGAAGATCGAAACCGGGGTGTTCCGGAGGGTTCGGGATGTCCCGCAGGGACCCCGACCCATGGACCTGGATATCCTCCTCTACGGCGACCTCGTCCTTGAAGAAGAGGGGCTCGTCATCCCCCATCCCCGGCTCCACGAGCGCCGCTTCGTGCTGGTTCCCCTGGCGGAGATCGCCCCTGCCGTCATCCATCCCCGTCTGGGGGTGCGTGTCGACGAACTGCTCAGGTCGCTCCCTTCCGGCGAGCGAGTCACCAGGATTTAAGGAGAAGAAAGTGCGACTCATTCAACTGCTCAGCTGGATC
Source organism: Geobacter sp. (assembly GCF_030834625.1). Taxonomy (NCBI): domain Bacteria; kingdom Pseudomonadati; phylum Thermodesulfobacteriota; class Desulfuromonadia; order Geobacterales; family Geobacteraceae; genus Geobacter; species Geobacter sp. The sequence continues at coordinate 8,540 of NZ_JAUQXO010000063.1, read as the reverse complement.
ATTCTGATCTACATCGGCTACAGGATCGTCAAGGGATTCCTGGCCTCGCGGCAGAAGGAGGCGCCCCCCGCGCCCCCGGAACCGCGTCAGGAGGAGACCTTTCAGGACCCGGTCTGCGGCGTCTACGTGACCGAGGACGATGCCGTCATCGGCCGCCACGAGGGAAAGCGGATCCATTTCTGCTCCATGGCCTGCCTGGAGAAGTACCGGGCGAGCCTCGAGCATACGAGCACTACCCATAACCAAACAACCCCGGAGGAACACAAATGAAGTTTTTCATCGACACCGCAGACGTGAATGAAATCCGCGAGGCCCACGAGCTCGGGCTTGTGGACGGCGTCACAACCAATCCCTCGCTCATCGCCAAATCGGGGCGCAAGTTCGAGGATGTCATCAAGGAGATCACTGGCATCGTGGACGGCCCCATCTCCGCCGAGGTGGTCTCCCTTGACCACGACGGGATGATCCGCGAGGCCGAGGAGCTGGCCAGGATCCACAAGAACATCGTCATCAAGCTCCCCATGACCCCGGAAGGGCTCAAGGCGTGCACCACCCTGACGAAGGAGGGGATCAAGACCAACGTGACCCTCGTCTTCACCGCCATGCAGGCCCTTCTGGCCGCCAAGGCGGGTGCCACCTACGTCTCCCCCTTCGTGGGGCGCCTCGACGATATCTCCCAGGATGGCATGGGGATCATCGACGACATCAAGACCATCTTCGACAACTACGGCTATACCGCCGAGATCATCGTGGCCAGCGTGCGCAACCCGATCCACGTCCTGAACGCCGCCCTCATCGGCGCCGACATCGCCACCATCCCCTATTCTGTCATGCTCCAGCTGGCCAAGCACCCCCTCACCGACGCCGGCATCGAGCGGTTTCTGAAGGACTGGGAGAAGGTGCCGAAGTAAGGTGTTCCTGCACAAATAGAAAAAAACCCCGACGGCGGAGCGCTGTCGGGGTTTTTTCGTGTGCGGCGTTTGCTGAAACCGTTCATGGTCTGTTAAGGGAATGCAGCTCCTTTATCCAGAACTCCATCATATTCTCAGTGACGTTGCCATCAAGGTCGGGCCAGGGGAGGGTGACCCGGAATTCCGGATGTCTGATGAGTCCGGCTCTGATAAGGAGTCCGTCGATGGGGTGATAGTCGCTCGGTCTCAAGGGATGATTTTCGGTCCGTACGACGGTTGCGCAGGCAAAGTGCTTATACCTCCCCAGAGCGCGGACGTGATCCTCGAACTCCTTCAGAAGCCGCGACCCAAGCCCTTGTCCCCGGTAGGGCGGGAAAAAAAGCACTTCGCCGAGGTAGTAGATGGTGTCCAGGGGGTAGGGGCCGGATGCGAATGGTGCCGTGAAGGCCGCCGGCTCCTCGCTCAGGGGAACCCCGGTAATGGCGCCGATGATGGTTGTGCCGTCCCGGACCACGAACACGCAGGCGTCGGGCGCTTTGGCGTAGGCTTGCAGATACGTCGTCTCACTATCCTCGGACCCTTTGTAGAGGTAGGGAAACTCTTTGAAGATGGTGATCCGGAGCCGGGCGATTTCCGAAAGGTAAGGAATGACAGCCTGCCCGACGAGTAGTTCCAGTTTGAATTTTCCCCAGTCCATTCCTATCCCCCCGCCTTCACCGTGTCTCGTGAAGAACATTGAACTGATGAGCAAAATCCCCGTAATCGCACGTGATCTCCTCACCTGGGTGGATATCGCGAGCAGCTATCGAATAATCACCGCAGGAAAGCTCTGTCGGCTCATTTGCGTGGTTAGTGAATCTGGCATCGTCTGAACAAAGCACATACTTGTTCAGATCCGGGTCGTAATGACCATAGTGGTGAACTTGTTCCTGAACCGATGGGGGGAAGCTTTGCAGTTCTTCTTCTGAAAACAGGCAGTCGAATCCGGGAACAAGTTTCCACGTGACGGTCCCCTTAGGAATAAATTCTTGAGCAATCAAACCAAATCCGTGAATTTTGCTGATTCCCACCCTCGCACGTATTAAGAGCACGATTCCTCCTTTCACCACACTTGCAGGTCTTACGCAGATTAAGTGACAAGTATCATTCTTCCGTTGATCAGATGCCCGGCGTATAGCTGATCCTGAGCACGTACTCCCTTCCCGGGCCGGGGAGCGGGGCGTGCCCGCCGTTATAGGGCTGGATGAATTCATGGTTCGCCCCGAACAGGTCGAACACCCCGAGACCCACGTCCACCCCTTTCCAGAAGGCGTTGCGGTAGAGGAGGTAGAGGTTGGCCACCAGTTCCGGGCTGTGCCGGTTCACTTCCGGTTCGCCCGTGGCCGGATCGACGCGGTCGAAGCCGTAGCGGTCCCCCACGAACACCAGCGTCGTGTTCAGGTTGAGGTTGCGCGTTACCTTGTATCCGGCGTCGAGGGTCACCTTGTGGGCCGGTAACGCCACAAAAACATCGTCATGGCCCGGCACCCGGAAGATGTCGGAGCCCGTATTTGTGACCCGGTAAAAGGAATAGCGCAGTGCCAGATGTCCCCAGTCGTCCCGGAACCGGTACTCGGCCTCTACGCCCCGTGTTCCGATGCGCCCCTCGTTCTTGTAGGCATCGAGGTCATTGACAAAGTCGTAGTAGTAGTTGATGGGGTGATTTATGCGGATATCGAAAAGGTTGACCGACAGATGGTTTCGGGCATCGAACCGGTGGCTTGCCTCCAGTTCCACCACGTCGGCCGTTTCGGTTTCGAGCTTGTTGCCGGTCTTCAGGGCGGCCGCTGTCTGCTCGATGGTCGGTGCCCGGAAAGCCCGGTTGTAGATGGCCTTCACGTTCGTGTCTCCGAAGCTGCGGGTGAGGCTGATACGGGGAACGACCGAGGGATCGTACTCGCTGTGCTTTTCCAGGCGCACCCCGGCCGTGACGTTGACAAGGGGGGTCTTCAGGAGCCATTCGTTGTAGAGGGCAAAGCGGTTGAAGTCGATGCTCTGCTTCCCGTCCGGGAACTGGTATTTCCGTGTCGGCTCGTCTCCGCCGTAACGGGCATATTCCCATTCATATTCCGCCCCGAACAGGGTGCTTGCCCAGCGTGCCAGGTCCCAGTCGGCCTTGAGATTCAGAGCGTACTTCTGCACGGTGGGGTCATAGTAGGTCACGTCGCTCACCGGCACTCCGGTGTTTCTCCAGGGCTGCTGGACGGTTGCCTCGAAGAGCGGCGTCAGGCGGAGGTTGTCGGTTATCTGGGCCCTGTAGGAAAGCTGCCCGATGGAGGTGACGAAGCGGACGCGGTAATCGTCGGGAAGGACATCCCCATAGCCGTCGCGGTGGGTGATCAGGTGGTTGTCGTAGATGAACCGGGCATTCAGGTTCCCCTGCCGGTAATTAAGATTGACGTTTCCGGTCTGGAGGTCGGAATCGTTGCGCATGTCCCACCGGCCTCCGCTCTGGTCCGTGTAGGTTTTGGCGCTCCGCTGGGCAAGCCCGCCGAACAGGGATATGCCGAAATAGCCACTGTCTCCGATGGTGGCCCCGTATTTCGCATTCAGATTCTGGCGGGCGAATCCCCTGTCGAAAAGCCCGGTGGTGGACGAGGCCTGGATACCCGGCACCTCGGCGCCGATCCTGGTAACGACATTGACGACCGCCAGTTCGGCGAAATTGCCATACATGGCCGAGCCGGGACCGCGAATGATCTCGATTCTTTCCATCTGCTCCACGGGGAAATGGCTGCCGAAGGGGACGTTCCCGTACAGAAGATCGTTGAAGCCCATGCCGTCGACGGTGAGCTTTACTCTGCCGTTTTGCGCAAAGATACCCCGGAATCCAACTCCCACCACGTTCCAGATGTCCACCCCGAAGTCGAACCCCGGCACCATCCGCAATACGTCGATGAGGTCCCGGGCGCCGGACAACTCCATTTCCTCGCGGGTGATCACGCTCACGACAGCCGGGGCCTCGCTCGGCAGGGCCGGCTTTGCGGATGCCACCGTAATCTCCATGTTGAGCAGATCATCCAATGTCTGTCCGGTCTGGTCGCGAGCCACACCGGTTTGTGCAGGCGGCAGTTCCTCGCCCTGGACGGCCGAACTAGCCAGAAGAAGCATCAGGAGAAGCAGGAGTTTACTGTGCGTCATAGGTACTCTCTTTACCCGACGGTTTGGGTATATTCAGCGTGAATGTCGACCCGGAGCCTTCTTGTGAGGCAACCGTTATGGTGGCGTTGATGCAGTTGGCAAACGCCCGGGAGTAGGGGAGCCCCATGCCGGAGCCGATGATGCCCGGATGATCCCCCTTTTTGAACAGATCGAAAATCTTCTGCCGTTCCGGTTCAGCAATGCCGATGCCAGTGTCGAGCACACTCAGGGACCACTCCCGTTCCGTTTCCGTGCCGGAGATCTCAATGGTTTTCTCGCGGGAATCCCTGGTGAACTTGACGGCGTTGTCAAGCAGGTGGGAGAGAATCTGCCTCAGGACGGCCGGATCGGAGGTGATCCTTTCCGGCAGGTTGCGAGATTTTAGCGTTATGCCGGCGTCGTGAATCCGGGAGCGAAAATCGTCGAGGACCTCCTGCACCAGTGGGGTGAGCTTGAACTCGCTCGGCTTCGCCTTGATGCTGCTGATCTGGGCGATGTTCACGACGGCCTGGTACATGGACTTCACCGACGAGACCGATTTCCTGAGGATGTCCAGGCTGAAGTCCGTTTCGCCGCCGAGGCTTTCCTCCAGTGAGGCTGCATCTTCGGCGGTCATCTGGGTTTCGTACTTGGCGATGACCCGGTGGGCAGAGGCGATGGCGGAGGACACCTCCTCTACGTAGCAGGTCAGATTCAGAATCGGCGTTCTCAGGTCGTGATGGAAGATGTGGACGAAGTTTCGCAGGTCCTCGTTGATCTGCTCCAGGTTCCGCGTATGGTCTGCCAACTCCTTTGTCCGTTGCTCCACCTTTGCCTCGAGCTCTTCCCGGTTGCGGTTCAGTTCGTCGTCCCGCTGCCGTATCTGTTCAAGCATCTCGTTGAAGCTGTTGGTCAATATGCCGATTTCGTCGGAGCTCTCGGCGGGGATCCGGATCTGGTAGTTTCTGTTGGCGGATATGGTGTTGGCCGCCGTGGTCAGATGCTCGATGGGCTCAATGATCGATCGCTGCTTCCTCGTGATGATGGCCCTGCCGATCAGGAACGAGATGACAAACACCACCACCAGGGCGGCTACGATCCAGAGGATACGGTGGTAGAGGGCGGCGAGGTTGTAACGGATGGTGAGGGTGCCGAGCTTCCGGTCGTGGTTGATGTCGTCGGTGGCAATGACCTCGCTGCGGAAGTCGAAGTGGGTCAGGCGGAAGGAGGTGCCCCGTGGGGTCTGCGGCTGCTGCTGGGCGTCAGGCGCGGAACCTTTCCGTTTGTAGGTGGCAAAGAGTCTCCCCGCGGCATCGTATATCGCCGCGGCATCTATGTTCCCGTTGCTGGCCAGGGAGGAGAGAAGGGCGTTGGCGGTTGCGGTGTCATCGAACATCAGGGAGGCTTCGATGTTTTTTGACAGGATTTTCCCCTCGGTGGATGCGGCCGCCATGAACTGGGAGCGGTATTCTCCGGTTGCGATGATGCAGAACAGCACGATGCTGCAGAAAAAAGCCGCTGCCGTTGCCTGCCGGTAGATGCGGCCGAACTTTTGCTCAAGGGAGATGTCGTGAAAGGGGCGGCGAGCCATTGATCAGTAAACCTTCTTTGCCAGCGACAGCAGCCGGGCGTCGATTTTTATCCTGCTGGCATCGGCAGCCGTGGCGCTGATGTCGAATGCCAGCTTCCTGTCCTTCAGATAGATGCGGATGATACCCCCTTTGCCGATGAAGCGTTCACCGGCGCCGATGGAGAGCACACGCTTCTCCCTGGCCTCCTTCAGGATATAGCTCTCTCCGCGCACAGTGTCGTTTTCCACGAATACGACATCGCACCCATCCAGGTTCCTGGCTCCGTCCAGGCTGCGCAGCTGAATCCTGGCATCCAGTCCCTTGAGTTGGACATAGGAACGCACTTCCGAGGAAAGCTCTTCCGACGCAGCCACGCAGACCCCGTAGGTGGCCGGTTTGGGCCTTCCCGGCCACTCGGCGTAGCCGAGGACGTTGACCAGGAAAATGGCCTTGAGTTTTGCCTCGGTAACCTCCTCGCCATGGGCCTTGGGTCCGGTGGCCAGGGAAATGACGCAGAAGAGGAGACACGAGCAGAGTATGCGGAGAAACAAAGGAGAAGCCATGGTTGCCGGTGAATAACCTCAGACCACGAGGGTTTTGGGGAACGCCACGTGGAAGGTCGTTCCCCTTCCCTCCTGGGATTCGAACCAGATCCGGCCCCGGTAGCGTTTGAGCAGGGCCCTCGCCAGAGGCATGCCGACGCCGTCGCCGGGAATGTCCAGGTCGGTGGCGCGCCTGAAGAACATGAATACCTTGTGCCTGTTGTATTCGGCAATGCCGATGCCGTTGTCGCGCACCGAGAAGATCACTTCCCGGTCGTTTTCACCCGCTTTGATCGTTATGGAACCCGGGCGGGAGGGGTCGAGATACTTGACGGCGTTGTCGAGGATATTGCCGAAAATCCGTTCGGCCACGGTGGGATCGATCATCAGGCACGGAAACAGGGCTTCCATGGAGATCTGGCACTCCTTCTGCCCGATCCGGTGCCGCATGGAGGTAACGATGCTCCTGATGAGGTTGGCCATGTCCACGCGCTGGTCGTTCAGCGGTATCCGTTCCAGCTTGGAGAAGACGACCAGCAGGTTGACCAGGCGTTCGACCCGTTTAGCGCTTGATTCCACAAAGCCAATGGCCTCGAACATTTCCTCGCGATACTGAGTGAGCAGTGCCTCGGATTCCGGGGAGAGCCCCGGGGAGGCGCCGATCTGCCTCATGAAATTTTCGGTCAGTCCCCGCAGTTCGCCGGTGAATCCCTTGATGCTTACCACGGGCGAGCGGAGGTCGTGGGAAACGCTGGAGACGAACGTCTGCTGCTCCTGCTCGGAAACCTCCATGCGGGATTCGATGGCGGCAAGGGCCTGTGCCACCTCGGGTATCTCCTGGCATTCCGTCAGTTTAACGATGTAGCGGTACGGAGTGAGGGTTTGATCAAGGACGGGGGAAACGACAGCCAACAGTGACAGTTGTGCCCCGGAAGCCTTCCTCAGGTCAACCCCGCTGAAGGTTCCAATGCTGGCAATGTCGCGGTTTGCGCTTCCGCACTGGATGACTTCCTGGAAAAGCCGGCCGGTGACCGCTTCCGCCCGATAACCGGAAAGGGCAGTGAACGCATCGTTTGTCTCGACGATCTTCCCGTCGGTCGCCACCACGAGGGTGGGATAGTTAGTTCCGGGGCCGACCATCCCTAGGGAAGCCTCATCATCGTGAGGCTTGCCGCCAGGAAGTCTATCGTTACCTGGAAGGCCGTGTAATCCATCGGCTTGACAAGATACAGGTTGGCCCCTTCCTGGTAGCACCGGCGTATCTCGTCCGGATGGTCCGTTGTGGTGAAGACGATGACAGGGACAGCGGCCGTGGACTCATTCCCCTTGAGGCGCCTCAAAACCTCGAAGCCATCAATGCCGGGCATGTTAATGTCGAGGACAACGAGATGCTGGCGGAGATCGTCCGGTGTCTTGCCATCGAAATACTCCAGAGCCCTGCGTCCCGTGTCGAAGGGAAGGATTTCCACATCGGCACATTTCATCAGGTTCTTGATGATGAGCCGCGTATGTCCCGGTTCATCCTCGATGAGGATGAGCTTCGTCTTCATGGCGGATTGTTGAGTCATGGCGACAATCTCTCCCTTTACGCGTCGGTGCTTACGTTCTTACGCCGGTGCCGCCGCACGTAGACCGCCACCAGCACAAAGCAGAAGATGATGACCCCGATCAGCGCCTGGTGGGAGTAACGCATGATCAGTTCCTGGTTCTGGCCGATGACATAGCCGATCCAGGTGAGGATCGTCACCCAGAGGAAGGCCCCCGCGGTGGTGTAGAAGGCGAACTTTCCGTGGTGCATCCCGGCAAGCCCTGCCGGCAGGGAGATCAGGTGCCGGACCACCGGGAGGAGGCGGCCGATGAAGGTTGAAATCTCGCCGTGCTTGTGGAAGAATGTTTCAACTTTCGCGAACTTCTCCTCGGTGATCCAGACATACTTCCCGTATTTCAGAAGCAGGGGCCGCCCCAGCCAGTGGGCGGCGAAGTAGTTGGCGTAGGCCCCGGCGAGGCTCCCCGCCGTCCCCAGGAGGATGGCCACCCAGATGTTCATCTGGCCCTGCTGGGCCAAGTACCCGGCGGGGGGCATGACCAGTTCGCTCGGCACGGGAAAGACGGAACTCTCCATGGCCATGAGGATGAAGATGCCGGGGTAGCCCATGGCGCCGATGGTGGCAACGAGCCAGTCGATGAGCTGTTGCATGGGAAATGTCCTTCCTTTGGAGCCTCTTGCAAAAGGCTTGAAAGTTGGCGGCCAGAGGCCGCGTGCGGTGAAATTTTCACCAGTGTGCAGCATTAAGCAGAGCCTCTGATCGTTTTCATCGGCATTTATCCGGAATCCGGGCGCACCCCCCCCACGGATT